>NZ_JBAGKI010000010.1:0-118785 GCF_036689795.1 Micromonospora palythoicola
CGTCGCCCGCCCGACGGGCGAAACCGGCCAGGGCGTGTTTGAATGCTTACGGTCCGTGATCCAGCCGACGAGTTCGGAGAGGCTGCAGTGATCCGTACCTTGCTCGCTATCGACGGCGCCCTGGTTCGGGGCGCCCTGTCCCTCGTGCTCGCCGCGGAGGACGACATCAGCGTGGTGGCGGAGGCGGCTCGGGGTGACGTGGTCACCTGGACGATCCGTACCCGTCGTCCGGACGTCGCGGTGGTCGACCTCGACCTCGTCGAGGGGCTGCCGGCGACCGGCTGCTGTCCGCTGCTGGTGCTCGCCGAGCCGCGTCGGGCCGGAAGCCTGTACCGCACGCTCACCCCGTCCCGGACCGTCGGCGTCCTCGGCAGCGACGTTCCGCCGCACCGGGTGGTCGACGGGATCCGCCGGCTGTCCCGTGGCGAGCCGGTGGTCGACGCGGATCTGGTGCTGGCGGCGCTGCACCGGGACAACCCACTCACCCCGCGCGAGGCGCAGATCCTCGCCCTGACGGCCGGCGGCGCGCCGGTCGCCGAGGTGGCCGGTTCGCTCGGTCTGGCCCCTGGAACCGTCCGTAATCATCTCGGCCGGATCATCCGTAAGACGGGCGGGCGCACCAGAGTCGAGGCGGTGCAACTGGCCCGCGACGCCGGCTGGATCTGACCGCCGAAGGTCAGCCGCGGGGCGCGGCGACCCGGTCGGCGCCGCCGGCCGCCGCCGCGACACCGTCCCAGTGCCCGACCAGATCGCGGTAGCCGGGCGAGCGGGCCAGCAGCTCCTGGTGGCTGCCGTCCAGCGGTCCGTCCTCGTCGAACACCAGCACCCGTCGGGCGCGGACGGCGGAACTGATCCGGTGGGCGATGACGACCAGGGTGCCCGGTCGTCGGGCGAAGGCCGACTCGACGGTGGCCTCCAGGGTCGGGTCCAGGTGACAGGTCGCCTCGTCCAGGATGACCAGCGGGGCGGGGGCCAGATAGGCGCGTACGGCGGCGACCAGTTGTCGCTCACCGGCGGAGAGCGTGGTCGGGTCGACCGTGGCGGCGAGGCCGCCCAGCCGCCGCGCAAGAGCGTCGGCACCGAGCCGGGCCAGCGCGGTCTCGACGGCCGTGTCGTCGGCGTCCGGACTCAGGTAGCGGAGGTTGTCGGCGAGGGAACCGGTGAACACGTACGCCTCCTGCGGCACGAGCACCCGTAGCGCGGCGAGCTCGGTTCGGCCGAGAGTGGCCACCGGCCGACCGGCGAGGTGGACCGTGCCGCGCTCCGGCTCGATCAGCCCGGCGACCAGCCCGGCCAGGGTGGACTTGCCGGTGCCGCTGGGTCCCACCACCGCCAGATGTTCTCCCTCGGGCAGGGCCATCGAGAAGCCGGCCAGGATCGGCCGTGCACCGGGCCCGTACCGGAAGGTCACGTCGGACAACCGGACCGCCGGGGTGCCGCCCGCCGGGTCCGGGCCGGGGGTGGCCGACCGGTCGCGCGACGGGGGCCGGCAGGTGCGCAGGATCCGTTCCAGGGTGACGGCGTAGCGCAGCCCGCCGCCACCGAGCCCCTGCACCAGGGCGTGCAGCGCGGGTTGCAGGCTGGTGGTGACGTAGACCAGCGCGCCGAGCACCGCGCCGGTGCTCATCCCGCGCCGCACCAGCCACGGCGCGGCGAGCAGCAGGACCACCACCGGCAGCCAGCCGCCCAGGCCGAGGCTCAGGCTGCGCAGCGCGGACATCCGGGCCAGCGTCCGCTCGGCGGCGGCGTGGTCGCCGACCCTGCGGTCGACCTCGGCCACCGTGCGTTCCTCGGCGCCGCAGGCGAGCACGTCGCGGTGACCGGTGAGCGCGGTCGCCGCCGACCGGCCGAGCGCCTCGCCGGCGCGCACCTGGGTCCGCTGGTGCGCCAGCATCGACGGCAGCGCGGCGGCGAAGACGACAAGCCCCACGAGCAGCGGGGCCGCCACCAGCGCCGCGACCGTCGGATCCAGGGCCAGCAGGCCGAGCAGCGCCGCTCCGGCGGTGAACAGGAAGCCGCGTACCACCATGACCAGGCCACCGAAGGTGTCCCGGACGATCTCCACGTGGTGGGTCAGGCGGGCCACCGGGGCGCTGTCCGGGTGAGCGCCGGCCCGGGTGGCGTCGTGCAACGCGCCGTGGACCACCAGACGGGCCAGCTCGTCGCGGAACGGCTCCACCACGTCACCGAGGCTCCGGTAGACGCGTCCGGTCGCCGCCGCGCCGAGCAGGACGGCCACCGCGAGTCCGCCGAGCCAGGCCAGGCCGGTGGTGAACCGGCCGGCCAGGAAACCCTGGTCGACGGCGCGGGCGACCAGCAGCCCGGCGAGCAGCGCCGGCAGGGACTCGACCGCCGACCAGGCGGCGAGCCGGCCGACGTCCCGGCGACGGGCGCGCAGTGCCCGCCACGTCGTCCGCCCAACGCCCGGACCGTTCACCGGGGGACACCGTCGTCCGCGAACACCGCCCGGTAGTCCGGGTCCGTCCAGAGTCGCCGATGCGGGGCCAGGGCGCGAAGCCGACCGGCGTCGAGCCAGGCGACCAGGTCGGCCGCGGCGGCCGTCGCCACCCGGTGGGTGACCACCAGGCGGGTACGCCCTCCGTCCCGGCCGGTCAGGGCGCGGGTGATCCGATGTTCGGTGGCGGTGTCCAGGCTGGACGTGGCGTCGTCCAGGATGAGCAGCCGCTCGGCGTGGAACGCGCGAGCCAGCCCGAGGCGCTGGGTCTCACCTCCGGACAGCGGTGCGTCCACGGTCCGGGTGCGGAACCCGTCGGGCAGCCGGGCCACCACCCCGTCGACCTGCGCGGACCGGGCTGCCGCCAGCACGGCGGCGGTGGCCGGCGCACCGGTCGAGGGCGGCCGGGCCGACCGTTCCGGCAGACCGAGGCCGATCGCGTCGTGCACCGTCTCACCGACCAGCACCGGACGGTCGAAGGCGTGACCGACCGCCCGACGCAGCGCGGCCCGGTCGAGGCGGGCCAGTGGCACCCCGTCCAACAGCACCTCGCCGGTGTCCGGGTCGTACAACCGCCCGGCCACGGCGGCGAGGGCGGACTTGCCCGCACCGGAACGCCCGACCACGGCCACCGTGGAACCGGCGGGCACGTCCAGGTCGATCGTGTCCAGGACCGCCCGGTCGTCGGCGCGGACACCGACCCCGCGCAGCCGCAGGTGGCCGCCGCCGGGCGGCAACGGCTCGGCACCACCGGGGCGCACCGGACAGGACAGCGGCTCGGCGACCCGGCGGGCCGCTGCCCGGCTACGGACCAGCCGGTTGAGGGTGGCCAGCACCGCGCCCAGCCCGGCGCCGAGCGCGGCGTACTGCACGGCGGCGACCAGTTGGCCGGCGGTGAGCCAGCCGACGCTCAGCGCGTACCCGCCGACGGCGACGACGGCGACCTGGAGCAGCGGTGCCACGGCCGCGACGCGGGCGTTGGCCCGGGCCAGCAACCGCCACCCGGACCGGCCGTGGCCGCGCAGCTCGGGCAACGCCGCCAGCACCCGGTCGCACTCGACGCCGGTGGTGCCGGCCGCGGCGATGGTGCGGGCACCACCGAGCGCCTCCTGCAGCCGGCCGGCGATCGCCCCGAGCACCCGCTGGTACGCGGTGACAACCGCCGAGGCGTCGGTGACGAACGTGGCCATGAGGACGGTCAGCACGGCCAGCCCGGCGAGGAGGGTGAAGCCGAGCACGGGCTCCAGCAGGAACAGCGCCACGACGCTGCCCAGCGGCGGCAGGACCGCGATCCCGCCAAGTGCCACGGCGTTACCGGCCTGGCCGGTGTCGGCGGCCTGCCCGGCCAACCGGCCGACCAGGTCACCGACGGGGAAGCGGCGCACGGCCCGGACGTCCAGCGCGAACAGGTGCCGCAGCAGCCTCCGGCGCAGCCGCGCCGTGGCCCGGGCGGCGCCGTACCCGCCAGCCAGGTCACCGAGGACGTCGGTGACCAGCAGGACGACGACGAGGAGGCAGGCGACCAGCGGCCACCGGTGGGCGGCGTCACCACCGACGGCGGCGTCCACGGCCAGCCCCAGCACCGCGGGCAGGGCCAGTTCGGCAGCGGCACCGGCCAGCGCCACCACCACAAGCGTGACGGTCCAGCCGCCACCGTCTCGGACCACCCGGAACAGCAGGCGGTCCGCGCCGGCCAGCGTTCGCATCGGTCCTCCCGGTCGTACGGCGTGGCCCTGGACGGTCAGGTAACCGTCCAGGGCCTCGCGTGGTGCGGTCCGATCAGTTGCAGGTCGTCACGGACAGCGAGCTGTCGCCGCAGAGCAGCAGGCTCGCCCGGCTACCACCGCCGGTCCGGTCGGCCGGAGCCGCCTCCAGTCCCTGAAGGTCGAGGAGCGCCATGTCGTGTCACCTCCCATCGGGCATCGGGGTCAGGGTCGCCCCCGCTGTCGCGGGGGAGTCCGGTGCGCCGGTGAGGGGCGCGAGGAAGGGCAGGGTCGTCGGGGCGTCACGTCGGGCGGTGGCCAGCGCCAGCAGGACGCCCGCGGTGCCGGTGGCCAGGTCCATGGACAGCCGTAGCAACTGCTCGCCGGGGAAGGCGGTGCCGTCCCGGTACGGCAGGGCGTGCCAGCCCAGCCGCCGGACCTGGCTCTCCATCTCCTGTCGCAGCTGCGGATCGTCGCGGTGGGCGGCGAGGTAGGCGATGATGCCGGCCCGCCCGGCGAAGAGGCCGGACTGCGCGTAGAACGGCGACCTGGCGGCGCGACGCACCCCGGCGCTGGCCTCGGCGAACTGCTCGTCGTCGCGGTGGCGCAGGTACTGGTCGAGGACGAGCCCGATGCCGACGCTGCCCTGCCCCAGGTAGGGCATGGTGCGCCAACCCTCGTTGACCTCCAGCGCGCCGTCGGGTCGGACCACGCAGCGGCGCAGGTCCTGGCGCAGCGCGGTGGCGGCGTGGTCGAGCAGGTCGGGGTCGCCGGTCAGCTCGTACAGGCGCACCAGCAGCAGCGCCGCGCCGGTCCGGCCGCGCAGCAGCCCGGCGTAGGGGTGCCGGCCGCCGCTGATCTCGCCGCCGGGGTCGTCGGCGAGCCGTTCCACCAACTCCGCGGTGACCTGCCAGGCGGCCTCCCGCAGCGCCGGTTCGCCGGTACGCCCGCCCAGCTCGGCCAGGTTCAGGGCGATGCCGGCCAGCCCGCCGGCCAGACTGTGGTCCAGTCCGGTCGTCGACTCGCGGAGGCAGATGTCGAGCACGTCGAGCGCGTCCTGCCGGCGACCGAGCACCTCCAGGGCGTACGCGACGCCGTGCAGGCCGTCGTAGAAGCCGCACCGGGTGCCCGACGGCGGCGAGGTGGCCTGGCGGACCAGCCACTGCTCGTGTTCCGGCCACCGGCCGGCGCCGCCCTGGTGCAACGCGTACAGCACGCCGGCCGCCCCGTGGGCGAGGTTGAGCCCGCCGCTGCGGAACTGTTCGATGTCACCGGGGAACAGCCGGTCGGTGCGGGCGGGCGTGGCGCTGGCGAGGACGGCGCGGGCGAGCCGGTCCCGGTCGACGGACGGCCTGGCGGCGGTGGGTGGGACGCGGCCCCCGGTCCCGGCGTCCGGTGCGGTGATCTCCGCCACCGCCGCGTCGAGGAAGTCCCGCGGCACCGGGAAGGTCTCGGCGATGATGTCGGCCAGGTGTGCCGCCTTCGCCGGGACGAGGCGGACCAGCTGGGTCAGCGGCAGGAACAGGGCCAGCCGCAGGCAGGCCAGGGCGTAGTGGTCGACGGCCACGCCGGTGCGTCCCCGGGGCGCGGCGAAGCCCTGGTTGCGCAGGCCCGGCCGGCGGTGCCCGTCGATCGGTGCGGCCACCTCGAAGTCGACGAGCGCGACCTGGTCGTCCGGCCGCAGCATGATGTTGAACAGGTGCAGGTCGCCGTAGACCAGGCCGCGCGCGTGGATCGCCCGGACGACCTCGTCGACCTGGCGGTGGACGTCCAGCGCCCAGCGCGCGTACGTGGCGCGGTCCTCGTCGGTGGCGTCGGCGTCGATCAGCGGGTAGCGGTCGACCAGGACCTTGTTCAGCGGGCGGCCCTCGATGAATTCCAGGGCGAGGAACCGGTGGTCACCCAGGGCGAACTCGTCGTGCACCCGCGGCACCTGCGGCAGGTCGGCGAGCTGGCGCAGGACGGCGGCCTCCCGGGCGAGCCGGGTGACGGCGTCGGTGCCGTCGGCGTCCAGGCCGGCGTGCGGTCGGGCCTCCTTGAACACCAGTTGGGTGTCGGTGCGTCGGTCGCGTCCGACGTACAGGCCGCCGCCGTTGGAGAAGTGGATGACCTTCTCGATCTGGTAGGGGACCTCGTCGGTGCTTGTCGCGTTGCGGGCGGCCAGGTGCGGTGCGAGGAAGTCGGGCAGGGCCACCCAGGACGGCACGTGGAAGACCGGGTCGCGCCGGTCCGGCACCAGGGTGCCGGTCTCGTCCTCGACGGCCGGGACCACCTGGCCGTCGGGGGAGTGGCAGTACCGGGCGGCGAAGCCGCCGTAGCGGACGTACACTGGCCCGGCGGCGTACCGCAGGTCGCTGAGGATGTACGGGCCGGCCTCGCCGGTGAGCAGCTCGTCGAGTTCCTTGCAGACCAGTTCGAGTTCGGCGTCGTCGCGAGGGTAGACGGTCACGAACTTGCCGCTGGCCGCCCGGGCGGCGTACTTGGAGTTGCGCAGCAGCAGGGTGCGGGGGCCGCGCAGGAACTTGAACGACAGGCCCCGGGGTACGCAGTAGTCCCAGACGGTGTCCAGGACCCGGTCGGCATTGGCGACCGTGGCCGACACGTGCACCTTCCAGCCCTGCTGCGGCAGGCGTTCGCCGTCCGGGGCGTGGATGAGCCAGTCGTCGAGCGACTCCCGGCGCCAGCCCGCCGGCAGCGGCCGGGTCGCCGCGGGGAAGGTGGGCTGCGCGACGGCGCTGCCGAGGGAGTCGTAGAACAGCGGGTCGGCGGCGCAGTAGCTGTCGTAGCGCTCGTCCACTGTGTCGCCTCCCGTCCGCCTGTCGGCTGTGGTCCTGTCGATGGATACGAGTCTGTCCGTTCGGCCTATGGCGTCCCTAGTGTTTTCAGTCATGGAGATGAATGCGTGCCGCACGACCGGTCGTGACAAATGACAGTTGCGGCGTAGTGGCGGGACTGTCCGTTTTCGCCCTGCCGGCGCGGGCCGCTGCCGGGTCGGCACAGTCGCACCCGTGCCGGTCCGGGCGGGTACGGTGCTCGCCGTGACCTCAGACGATCACCCTTGGGTGCCCGGCGGGCCGGTCGCCGTGCTGGCCAACCCGTCCGCCGGCCGTGGCCGGCACCGGGGACTGCTGCCGGACCTGCTGGACCGGCTCGCGGCCGCCGACCGGCCGGTGCGGCTGCTGCGGGCCGGCAGCGCGGTCGAGGCCGAGGCGGCCTGCCGGGCCGCCGTGGCGGAGGGGATCGGCGCCCTGGTCGCGGTGGGTGGCGACGGCACGGTGCACCGGGCGATGCAGGCTGTCGCCGGCACCTCGGTGCCGTTCGGACCGGTGCCGGCGGGCACCGGCAACGACTTCGCGGTGGAGACCGGTTTCCCGGCCGATCCCCGCGCGGCCGTCGACGTCATCGCGGCGGCCCTGCGCCAGGGACGCAGTCGGCCGGTCGACCTGGCCCGGATGATCGGGGCCGACGGTACGGCCCGTTGGTACGGCGCGGTGCTGGCGGCCGGCTTCGACGCGATCGTCAACGAGCGGGCCAACCGGATGCGCTGGCCGCGCGGCCCACGCCGCTACGACCTGGCCATCCTGGTCGAGTTGGCCAAGCTACGGCCACGCCGGTACACCCTCACCCTCGACGGCGAGCGGATCGAGGTCGACGCGGTCCTGGTGGCGGTCGGCAACGGCGCCAGCTACGGCGGCGGGATGCGGATCTGCCCGGACGCGGACCCGACCGACGGCCTGCTCGACGTGGTGGTCGGCGGCCGGTTCGACCGACGTACCCTGATCCGGGTCAAGCCGCGCATCTACGCCGGCACCCACGTCACCCATCCTTTGGTGCAGACCTACCGCGCCCGCACCGTCACCCTGGCCGCGGCCGGCATCACCACCTACGCCGACGGCGAACGCTCCCTCCCCCTCCCGCTGACCGTCACCGCCACACCGGCCGCCCTGCACCTCCTCCGCTGACCACCCGCGATCTTGCACTTTCGGTCGGGAAGTAACCACCCGAAGGCGGCATACCGGCGACCACAACTGCAAGATCGCGGAGATCAGGGGGTGGGGAGGAGGTCGAGGACGGAGCCGAGGGAGTTGGGGCGGCCGGGGTCGGCGGCGGGGAGGATCAGCGCCGCGCAGCCGGCGGCGACGGCACCGGCGTCGGCGGGGGAGTCGCCGACCATGAGCGCCTCCTCGGGGTCGACCCCGAGCATGCCGCAGGCGCGCCAGAAGATCGCCGGGTCGGGCTTGCAGCGGCCCACCTCGTACGACAGCACGTGGGCGTCGACCAGTTCCGCCAGCCCCCAGGCGTCGAAGAGCGGCCGGATGTCGAAGCCGATGTTGCTGACCACGGCCACCCGGACGTCGGCGGCCCGCAGGGCGGCCAGCGTCGGCCCGGTGTCGGGGTAGGGCACCCAGCCCTGCGGCACCAACAGCCGTTCGTAGAGCGCCTCGGCGAAGCCCGCTATGCCGGCGTCGACGGTGTCGGCCAGCCCGGTGTAGGCACCCCGGTGGGCGTGCTCGTAGAGATCCCGGTCGGCCCAGAGCTCGGCCAGGTGGGGCGGTACCCGGGCGGGCAGCGGCCCACCGGCGCGGCCGGCGGTGAGCAGCCGGTCGGCCAGGGCGGTCGCGCGGGCCCGGTCCAGGTCCACGCCGCATGCCGACGCGGCGGCCAGCACCCACTGGCTGGCCTCCTCCACCTGCGCGAGGGTGCCATGGAAGTCGAACAGCACCGCCCGCACCCGCCGACGGGAGGGGCCCCGATCGTCGATGTCGGGTACGGGGCTGGTCGGTTCGGCATGATCCGGCACGTGGTGCACCCTACCGACCCACTCGGACCGCCCCGGCGCTCGGCCTTGCCCGGTGCCCGTCGTGGGCAGGCACTAATCTTGGGGCATGTCGAGCCCCGCCGAGCGGTACGCCGCGGCGCGCCGCCGGGCCGCCCAGGCCACACAGTTCCCGGCGCTTGAAGAGTTCACCTCGGATCTGGGGTTCGATCTCGACGACTTCCAGCGGGAGTCCTGCCAGGCCCTGGAGCGGGGCAGTGGCGTCCTGGTCTGCGCGCCGACCGGCGCCGGCAAGACCGTGGTCGGCGAGTTCGCCGTACACCTGGCGTTGCGGGGTGCGCCCGGGCGGCCGGAACCGGCCGACGGGGCCCGGCGCAAGTGCTTCTACACCACGCCGATCAAGGCGCTGTCGAACCAGAAGTACCACGACCTGGTCGACCGGTACGGCGCCGCCCAGGTGGGGCTGCTCACCGGCGACAACGCCATCAACGGCGACGCCCCGGTGGTGGTGATGACCACCGAGGTGCTGCGCAACATGCTGTACGCCGGCTCGGCCACCCTCGAGGGCCTGGCGTACGTGGTGATGGACGAGGTGCACTACCTGGCCGACCGGTTCCGTGGCGGGGTGTGGGAGGAGGTCATCATCCACCTGCCCGCCTCGGTGACCCTGGTGTCGCTGTCGGCCACGGTCTCCAACGCCGAGGAGTTCGCCGACTGGTTGATCACCGTCCGGGGCGAGACCACCGTGGTGGTCAGCGAGCACCGGCCGGTGCCGTTGTGGCAGCACATGCTGGTCGGCAAGCGGATGTTCGACCTGTTCCACGACGCCGCCGCCGCCCGCAAGCACGACGTGCACCCGGAACTGCTGCGCTACACGCGCGACACGGTACGCCGGCTGGATCTCGGCGAGGGACGCTCCGCCGGCTTCGGTGCCGGCCGACGCGGCCCCCGCTGGCGCGGCCCGCTACGCCCCGACATCGTCGACCGGCTGGACCGCGAGGGACTGCTGCCGGCGATCCTGTTCATCTTCAGCCGGGCCGGCTGCGACGCCGCGGTGCAGCAGTGCCTCGCCGCCGGGCTGCGGCTCACCTCGCCCGAGGAGCGGGCGGAGATCCGCCGGGTGGTGGAGTCCCGGGTCACCGCCATTCCCGGCGAGGACCTGTCGGTGCTCGGCTACTGGGAGTGGCTCGACGGGCTGGAGCGTGGGCTGGCCGCGCACCACGCCGGGATGCTGCCGGCGTTCAAGGAGGTGGTGGAGGAGCTGTTCGTCCGTGGGCTGGTCAAGGCGGTCTTCGCCACCGAGACCCTCGCGCTGGGCATCAACATGCCGGCCCGCTGCGTGGTGCTGGAACGCCTGGTGAAGTACAACGGCGAGGCACACGTCGACCTGACCCCCGGTGAGTACACCCAGCTCACCGGGCGGGCCGGGCGTCGAGGCATCGACGTGGAGGGGCACGCCGTGGTGGTGTGGTCCCCGGAGACCGACCCCCGGCACGTGGCGGGTCTGGCCTCCACCCGCACGTATCCGCTGCGCTCCAGCTTCCGACCGTCGTACAACATGGCGGTGAATCTCGTCGGCAGCGTCGGTGCGGAGTCGGCGCGGGCGCTGCTGGAGTCGTCGTTCGCGCAGTTCCAGGCGGACCGTTCGGTGGTCGGCCTGGCCCGGCAGGTGCAGCGCAACACCGAGACCATCGAGGCGTACGGCGTCGAGTCGGAGTGCCACCACGGTGACTTCGACGAGTACTTCGCCCTGCGGGTCGCCATCGCCGACCGGGAACGGGCCATCGCCCGGCAGGGGCAGAGCCAGCGCCGGGCGGCGGCGGTGGCGGCCCTGGAGCGGCTGCGGGTCGGTGATGTGATCCGGGTGCCGTCCGGGCGGCGGGCCGGCCTGGCCGTGGTGCTCGATCCGGCGGCCGGCGGCTTCAGCGAGCCGCGCCCGCTGGTGCTCACCCAGGACCGCTGGGCCGGCCGGATCAGCCCCGGCGACTTCACCACGCCGGCCGAGGTGCTGGCCCGCATCCGGGTGCCCAAGCACTTCAACCACCGCAACCCGGCCGCCCGGCGGGACCTGGCTGCCCAGGTCAGCGGCACCGGGCTGGACCGGCACTCCCGCCGGGGGGCCCGGGGCCGGCAGTCCGGCGAGGACCACCAGCTCAGCCAGTTGCGCACCGAGCTGCGTCGGCACCCCTGCCACGCCTGCCCGGAGCGGGAGGAACACGCCCGCTGGGCCGAGCGTCGCCGCCGGCTGGAGCGCGACACCGAGGAACTGCGCCAGCGGGTCGCCGGCCGGACGGGTTCGTTGGCGCGTACCTTCGACCGGATCGTCGCGCTGCTCACCGGGCGCGGCTATCTCGCCGCCGACGGCACCGTCACCGACGCGGGCCGGATGCTCGGCCGGATCTGGACGGAGGCGGACCTGCTCGTGGCGGAGTGCCTGCGGCGTGGCGTCTGGGACGGGCTGTCACCGGCCGAACTGGCTGCCGCGGTGTCGGTGGTCGTCTTCGAGGCCCGTCGCGACGTCGACGAACGGGCCTCGCTGCCCCGTGGCGCGGTGGCCGAGGCGGTCGACGCGACACTGAAGCTCTGGAGCGAGATCGAGGCCGACGAGGCGTCGCGCGGGCTGGCCGTCACCCGTGAGCCGGATCTCGGGTTCGCCTGGCCGGTGTACCGCTGGGCCCGCGGCGAGGCGCTGGCCAAGGTGCTCGCCAGCGGGCACGAACTCGACGGTGAGATGCCCGCCGGCGACTTCGTCCGTTGGGCTCGCCAGGTGGTGGACCTGCTCGGCCAGCTCGCCGACTCCGGTGGTGCGTCGACGGAGCTGCGCGCCACCGCCCGCCAGGCGATAAAGGCCGTCAACCGGGGTGTGCTGGCGTACCACTCACCGGCCTGAGCCGGCCGCGACGGCGGCCGGTCGACCGTCGAATCGACGCATCGCTGCGTCACCGCCGCGGCACCCCCCGAATTGGCCAGGGGTCCTGTTGTGCCTGGTGAGAGCGTCCCTGATGATGTCATCGGCGCGTGCGCTACGCGCCGGTAGCAGCTCTGGGGGGAGCCCACGTGGCGGACATCAATCACTTCGAGTACGGCTGGATCACACCGGCGTTGAGCTACGCGCTGTCGGTGCTCGGTTCCATCCTCGGCCTGGTCTGCGCCGGCCGCATCCGGACCGCCACCAGTACGGGCCAGAAACTCTGGTGGGGAACCCTGGCCGCCTGGGCGCTCGGTGGCACGGCGATCTGGACGATGCACTTCATGGCGATGCTGGGCTTCGCGGTGACCGGGACGCGGATCCGCTACGACGTGCCGATCACGGTCGCCAGCGCGTTGATCGCGGTGGCGGCCGTCGGACTCGGGCTGGCGATCGTCGGCACCGGTCGGCTCTCGGCGGCCCGGATCCTCGGTGGCGGCCTGTTCACCGGCGCCGGGGTGGCGGCGATGCACTACACGGGCATGGCGGCGATGCGGCTGGACGGCCGGTTGGTCTACGACGACCTCCGGGTGGGCCTGTCGGTGCTGATCGCCGTGGTCGCCGCGTCCGTCGCCCTCTGGCTCGCGGTGACCGTACGCAAGGCAGTGGCGATCTTCGCCTCGGCGCTGGTGATGGGGGTGGCGGTCAACGGCATGCACTTCACCGGGATGAGCGCCCTGTCGGTGCACCTGCACGAGGAACGGGGAGAGGTCACCGGGGCCGGTGTCGGTACGCTGCTGATCCCGATCGTGCTGCTGGTCATCTTCGGCGTGGTCGGCCTGGTGTACGCGTTGCTGGCCGCGCCCACCGACGAGGACCGCGCCGCGCTCGCCTACCTGGACGGCCGGCAACGGCCGCAGCCGTCCACGGTCGCCACCGCACCGGACGTCAGCGCACCCGATCCGGTGGGTCTGCGCGCCCGGTCGACACTGGCCCGTCCCGGTGCCCAGTTCCCGTCCCGCCGGGACCATTCGTCGCGCTGACGGTCGCGGAAAGTGTCGTACCCGGAACCGACGATGTATTCATGGCTGTCCCCGCCCTCACTCCGCGAAACGCCCCGGCGCGCTCGCTGCCCCTCCGCGAGGCGCGCACCCGACTCAGCCAACTCGTCGCCATGGCCGAACTGACCGACTCGGTCACGGTGGTGACCCGCGACGGTGACTCCCGGCCGGTCGCCGCGATCGTGCCGGCGGCGGCCGCCCGCACGGTCGCCGAGGCCCGCGCCGACGCCGGCCGCCTGGCCGAGGTCACCGCCGGCTGGTCCCGACGCCTCGACGCGCAGCGGCAGCAGAGCGGGCGCCGGCACGCCGCCGAGCTGCGGGCGGTGACCATGGCGCTCGCCGAGGTCTGGGCCGAGCTGGATCGGCGCTTTCCGCCGGGCAGCGATCCAGCGCTCACCCGGTTGCGTGCGGCGCACACCCAGCTGCTCGCCGACTGAGCGACCGTTCAAGGGAGGCCGGCGCAGGTTCCCGCCGGGTTTCCGCGCGGGCTCGACCCGCCCCCGGGGGGGCGAGCCACGGCTTCGGCTCAGCGCCGACCTGGGCGGCCCTTGAGCCGGCGGCCCAGCTCGCGGGCGATCTCCCGGTTGGCGTCACGTTCGGCGAGCACCTGTCGCTTGTCGTACGACCGGCGTCCCTTGGCCAGAGCCAGCTCGACCTTCGCCCAGCCGCCGGAGAAGTACATCGACAGCGGCACCAGGGTGATGCCGCCCTCGCGGGTCCGGTCGAGGATCCGGGCGATCTCCACCCGGCGCAGCAGCAGCTTGCGGGTCCGCCGGGGTGCGTGGTTGGTCCAGCTGCCGTAGCCGTACTCGGCGATGTGCAGGCCGTACAGCATGATCTCCCCGTCGCGTTCCTGCGCGAAGGCGTCGACGAGCGAGACCCGCCCCGCGCGCAGCGACTTGACCTCGGTGCCGGCCAGCACGATGCCGGCCTCGTAGGTCTTGAGCACGGCGTAGTCGTGGCGGGCCCGGCGGTTGGCCGCGATCAGGGTCCGCTCGGCGCTGGAGGAGGTGCCCATCCGGGGAAGGATAGCCGCACCGCAGGAGGGCTCACGCCGGCTTGTCGTGCTTGCGCAGCCGGGCCCGCAGCCGGCTCGCCAGCTCCGCCACCGCGGTCTCGAAGCGCGGATCCGATTCGCCGGGCCAGTGCCCGACGATCGGGTGCGGAACGCTGTCGCCGGGCGGCGGGACGACACCGACCGGGTCGCGCAGCCGCCGGTCCACCCTGCCGGCGGCACCGGACACCGTCGGCGGACGCTCCGGCCGGTGCGGCGAGAAGACCCAGCTCCCGATCGGGTCGGTGTCCCGCCACAGGTTGATCCACCGCCAGTTGACCCGGTCGCCCACGTCACGGAGCACCTCGTCACTGACGTAGGCCGGGAACAGCCGGGCGTAGAGCCGGCGCAGCGGTGAGCCGTAGGTCAGCAGCGCCAACCGGCCGCACACCTCGGGTGGCAGTTGCAGGATCGTGGCGGCGAGCAGCACCGAGCCGTGGCTGTGCCCGGTGAGCAGCACTCCGTGACCCTGTTCGGTGAGGTACACGATCCGTCGGCCCAGCTCGGGAACCGCGCGCTCGGCGTAGCAGGGCGGTGCGAACGGGTGCGCCAGCCGTGGCCAGAACGTCCCCAGGTCCCACAGCACGCCCACGTACCTGCGGAACCGGGACGTACGGTAGGCGAAGACGCCGCCGACGAGCAGCGCGAGCAGCACCGCCGCGATGAGGAAACTGCCGATCTGGATACCGAAGCTGGTCGCCGCGGCCGGGATGCCGGTCAACTGCTGCACCGTGGTGTCCGGCGCCAGCCCCAGCATGCCGAGCAGGCTGCTGGGCATGCCCACCCCGACGACACAGGCGTACACCACCGCGAGTGACTCCACCCGTTCGGTGAACCGTGCCCGGGCGATCATGCGCTCGACCTGGTGCAGGCGGTACCGGGCGGCCGGCGGCGCGTCGGGAAAGTCGTGCGCGACGGTGGCCCGGGCGGTACGCATCCGGGGAACACGACTGGCCAGCACGATGATCAGCGCCGCCAGCAGGGTGGCTGCCGCCGCCACCAGGAAGACGAAGATGGCCCACTTGTAGCCCAGCGGCGGGCTGATCTCCCGTTCACCGTCGGCGTCGGCACGGCGGTTGAGGAAATCGGCCACCCGGTAGACCAGGTCCGCGGAGATCGCCACCGCCAGCCCGGTCGCGCTGGCCGCGATCACCGGCGCACCCAGCCCGCGTAGCGGTCCGGCGCCGAGCCCGTCACGGCCGAATCCGCGCCGCGCCTCATCGGGCTCGACACTGGGTACGGGCCTCGCATCGCGGCCGGCGTCGGCACGGTCGAACGGTTCGGGGCGGTCGGCGGTGTCCTGGCGTCGTCGGCTCCGGGCGATCAGCGCGCCCGTGCCGAGCAGGATCAGCAGGACCGCCTGGGAGGAGATGACCAGCCCGACGGCGGTGGCGTAGCCGGGCAGCCCGTCCCGGATCCGCCACGGAGTGGGGTCGACGGACACCGCGACCAGCACCACGGCGATCAGTGCGAAGGCCAGGTTGCGCAGACCGCTGGAGATCCGGTCCGCGTACGAGCCGGTCGGCAGCAGGTCGACGAACGGGTGCGCGCAGACCAGCACGATGCTGGCCACCAGCACCGCCCCGCTGACAACGGCCAGGGTCACGCTCAGCGGCGACGGGCCCGAGCCGATCCGGGCGGCGACCAGGCCGAGCGCGAGGGTCATCAGTCCGGCGGCGCCGTGCAGTGAACAGAGCCGGTCCACGGTCGGTGCGCTGTCCCACTGGCCCACGGCGCTGAGCTGGTGGCTCCCGGAGGTGCTGACGGGGTTGTGGAAGGCGTCGAAGTTGCGGCCGGGGCGGACACCGAGCAGCCAGACCAGCATGAGCGCGCCGAAGGGCAGGAGCGCGAAGACGGCCAGGGTCAGCCCGGTGGGTCGGTCGCTGAGCCAGGACAGCCACGGCCGCCCGGCCAGGCAGGAGGGATTCGGTACGCACCGCCAGGCGAGCAGGTCCAGCGCCACGCCCATCGCCGCCAGCACGTACAGCATGGTGAGGCTGAGGGCGAGCAGCCGGCACAGCGCCTTCACCCCGGAGCCGGCGTTGTCCCCGGGGGCCGGCCGCATCCAGATCGCGACGTTGCACAGCATGAACGGCAGCAGGAACATCAGCGACAGCGTGCGGACGGTGGTGCCGGAGGGAAGTTCGCTCCAGCGGTACGCCTCCATCGTCACGCCCGCCGGGCCCCTGGTGTCCGGATAGCCTGGGCGTGGCCGGTAGAACCCGCCGTTACGGTCCCCGGCGACCTGGTGACTGTGCGGACGGTCGAGGATTTGTTCGGCGTCGGCGCCGGACACGCCGTGCACCCGCAGCTCCACGACGTCGTCCGACGTCCCCGGCTGGCTTGTCATCGACCCCCCGGAACGTGTGCACCAACCCGACCCGGCACGGGCGCGACGTCCCGGTGCGGTCTCCCGGTCTACCCACCGAGCCGACGAACACGCCTGCTCGCGGTGCCCGGCCGGTCAGACCGACCGGCGGGCGAGGACGTCGGCCAGGACCTCGGTGTGGGTGGAGAAGGCCAGCTCGGTCGGCTCGGTCAACACCAGCCACTCGGTGGCCTCCGTGGTCGGCGCCGACGGCGGGAGCTCCTCGGCGGGGCGTGCCGGCAGCTCGCCGAAGACCAGCATGGTGCCGCCGGCCGGCGCGTTCCGCACGGTGAGCAGCGTGGCACCGGCCGCCTCGGCATACAGACCGGTCTCCTCGCGCAGTTCGCGGACCAGGGCGTCCTCCCACCGTTCGCCGTACTCGACGAACCCGCCGGGCAGCGCGAGCCGCCCCCGGGCGGGTTCGATGTCGCGCCGGACGACGACCACGCCGAGGCCGGTGGCGGTCAGCACCGGCTGTACGGCCACCGCCACCGGCAGCGGGTTGCGCCAGACCTGCTGGCCACAGGTCGCGCAGAGCCGGGGCCAGCCGACCGGCGGCGGGTAGGCCGCACCACAGTACGAACAATGCGAGTACGCCACGCCGCTCATGCCGCAGCACGTTACCTCGGACCAGTCGAGGTTCACCGGTTGGCGCTGTGCGCCACCGGCCGGCCCGCCCGGGCGTTGCCGATCGCGTCCTTGCGTCCCCACCGGCCCGGAATGTTCAACAGCTCGATCCGGCCGAAGCGCGCCGGAATCGCCGGGTGCACCACCAGGTGCTCGCCGTAGGGCTCCAGGCCGAGCAGGCTGCGCAGCAGCAGGAACGTGGCACCGGTCGCGGAGGCCTGCGGGCTGTTCGCGGCCGGGTACGGCACCGGGTACCGGGTCAGTTCGCGGTCGTAGCCGGCGAAGGCCTCCGGCATCCGTCCGGCGAAGTGCTGGGACGCCTCGATGACGGACTCGGCGACCTTTCCCGCCTCCTCGACGAAGCCGTAGTGGCGCAGCCCGCAGGCGATCAGCGAGTTGTCGAACGGCCAGACCGTACCCACGTGGTAACCGAGCGGGTTGTAGCTGGCCTGCCCGGTGGCCAGCGTCCGGACCCCCCAGCCGGAGAACAACCGTGGCCCGAGCAGGTGACCGGCGACGGCGGCGGCCCGGGAGTCGTCCACGATGCCACTCCACAGCAGGTGCCCCATGTTCGACGCCAGCGCGTCGACCTGGTCACCGTCGGGGCCGAGCGCCAGCGCGAAATACTCACCTCCGTCGATCCAGAAGTCGCGGTTGAACCGTCGCTTGAGCTCTTCGGCCTGCCGTTCCAGGCGGTCGGCGTACTCCGGGTCGCCCCAGAACTCGCGAGCCAGTCGAGCTCCGCGCCGCTTGGCGTCGTACGCGTAGCCCTGCAACTCGCAGGTCGCGCGCGGCAGCCCCGGCAGTCGGCCGTCCCGGTAACAGATGGCCTCCGGTGAGTCCTTCCAGCAGTGGTTCTGCGCCCCGCTCGCGTCGTTGCGCGGCTGGTACCAGAGGTAGCCGTCGCCGCGCAGGTCGCCGTACTCGTCGATCCAGTTCAGCGCCGCGCGGGCGGCGTCCTCCAGATCGCGCACCAGCGAGGCGTCGCCGGTCCAGCGCTCGTACTCGTCGAGCAGCACGACGAACAGGGGCGTCACGTCCGCTCCGCCGTAGTACGGCGACTGGGGACGCTGCTCGAAGGCGGCCATCTCCCCGTACCGGAACTCGTTGAGGATCTTGCCGGGCTCCTCGTCCCGGAAGTCGTCGAGCACCGTGCCCTGGTCGATGGCGAGCAGGCGCAGCGTGGTCGCCGCCATCCGGGGAACGAACGGCAGCGTCTGGTAACAGGTGAGCAGGTTGTCGCGGCCGATGATGGTGGCCGACCAGGGCAACCCGGCGGCGAGCATGGTCTCGTGCGGCAGCGCCAGCGGAGAGAAACGCAGGCCGGCCAGATCCGCCAGCCCTCGTCGGTAGGTCGTGCACAGCGACTCCCAGTCGCAGTACAGCCGGGGGGCCTCGGCGATCCACTCGCTCAGGTCGTGGCGCAATTCGGTGCCCATCTTGCCGTGCGGGTGCCGCAGCCGCTCCCGGATGTCCGCGCCGTCCGGACGCAGCACCAGCGCCCGCACCCGCAGGGTCGTGCTCCACCGGCCCTGCCGGTCGACCCGGATCCGGAAGGTCAGCCCGTGCTCGTCGAACTCCGCCGGCTCGCTCGCCGAGATGTCGGTGACCCGGTGGAACTTCTCCCGCCGGTAGCCGAGCCGCAGGCCGCCCGCCGAGACCTCGCGGTAGCCGCGCAGTGCCGACGCGTGCGGCCAGACGACGTCGTAGACCGGGGCGAAGTCGCTGTCCACGTCGATGCGCAGCACGTAGTCGACGGGGCCGTTGGTGTGGTTGAGCACGGTCAGATGTTCGATGAAGGCGCTGTCGGAGATCCACCGGTCGCGGATCATCGAGACCTTCGCGTCGACGTAGTGGGTCGGATGACCGGGCACCAGGAAGAACCGGATCTTGTAGTAGCTCGGGTCGTGCACGGCCAGTGGGTGCAGCCGTTCCCCGTCGAGCCGTACCCGCCAGGTGGACAGGAAGCGGGTGTCGAAGGCGAAGAACCCGGCCGGATTGGTGGGGCTGAAGTCCATGTCGCCGTTGTCGTCGCTCAGCGCGAAGATGTTGCCGTCGAGGATGCGGACGAGTTTCCTCACTGCGGCTCCCCCTCGCCGGTCGGGGGGACCACGTCGTGCCGCGACGGCTGTCCGGGGTCGTGCGGAGCCCGGTGATTCCGGCGGGCGGCCACCTCCTGCGGGTGGTGCGCGTCGGGCGGCGGTGCGAACAGGCGCTCCAGCATGATGACGAAGCGGAACTCGCCGTCCGCGGTGAAGTCGTTGCGCAGCCACGCCGACAGTGGCTTGACCTCGCCGCGGGTCATCCGGAGGAACAACCGCGCGTCGGCCCGGATCACCGTGTCCACCTCCGCGACGTCGTCGCGTGACACCGTGATCCGGCCCCGGTCGATGGTGACCAGCCAGTGGTCGACCCGGTCGGGATAGGCCAGGTCGAAACGAACGGTGCCGGAGACCTGCCGCAGCATTCGCCCCCCACCCCTGGTGAGACCGTCGAAGAAGTCGTGCACCGCCTCCGACATCCCGGACCTCCTGCGGGCTGTGCCCGGCCGACGAGGGCTGCTGCCGGGGCGACCCGAGCCGGCGGCGAAGCGCCGGTCAACTCCTCCGCCATGGTCACCTTAGCGGCTTTGATCCGCTCTGGTGCTGCTCTGTACTACTGGCCCACCTTCAGGTGGGCCCGGGCGTCCGAGCTGAGGGTCGGAGATCGGCGTTGGTTTCCGGCCGGCCGCCGCCTATGGTGGTCCGATGCGATCCGCCGTCCTGCTCAGCCCCGCCGCCGCCGTCCCGGCGGCGGCCGGTCTGCGCGTGCCGGGCGCGGCCACTCCGGCGCCCCGGTACTCGGCACCGACCGGGCACGGCCAGCCGCGCCCCGCCGGTCGCAGCCCTCCGGACATCGTGCACGGACACGTGACGGCAAGGGCGAAGCGTTCCGCTTCGGCCCTTTTCTTTTTCTCCGGAGGGAACTGGCATGAGCAGCCACGACCAGCAGTGGATCAGCGAACTCGAAACGACGCTCCACCACGAGTTCGAGGCCCAGACGGCCCGGCTGACCGAGTTGACGGCCGACACCGGCGATCCGGGGCAGGCGCACACGAATGCCGCGCTGATCGCCGCGACCCGGCTGAGCCTCGACCAGATCGCCGGGGCGCTGCGGCGCCTCACCGCCGGCGGCTACGGCAGGTGCGAGCGGTGCGGAACGGACATTCCCCGGGAACGCCTGGAGATCCTGCCGCACGCGCGGTTCTGCGTGCCGTGCCAGCAGAAGCGGCAGGGCTGACCGGGTGGACCGGCCGTCGGCCTCACGGGTGCGACGGCCGGTCCGTGGACACCTCGGGCGGTCCGGTCGTCGCGGACGGCTCGACACGCAGACTGGCGGTGACGGTCGCGGTCAGGCCGTCGGGCCGGCGGGTCAGCGTCAGCGCCCCGGTCAGGTGATGGGCGAGCCACAGACCCCGGCCGCCCGGGGTGTTCGTCGCCGGCAGGTTCACCGGCAGGTCCGCGCCGCGCTCGGGCCCGTGATCGGTGATCTCGCAGACGAGCAGGTCAGCCCGCCGGAAGAGATCGAGTCGCCCCTGGCCCCCACCGTGCAGCACGGCGTTGGTGACCAGCTCGTGCACGGCCAGGACGAGATCCTCGGCCACGTCGCCGGTGAGACCGGCGGCGGCCACCTGAGCGGTGAGCAGGTGCCGCAGCGCCGTCACCGTCTGTGCGGTGAACGTCTCGGACAGCAGGGGGGTGGCCTCGCCGCCGCCGCGGGCCGGGTCGCGGGAGTCCCGGGCGCCCGACGGGCCGAGGTTGTTCATGCAGGCAGATTACGTCCTCCGCGAAGATCCGCGACCTTTGCCGAGGGGCAACCATCTGGACGCTACCGGCCACCCTCCACCGACGTTCGACCGAAGGACCGGCCGAGACGGTGTACCTCCGCCTCCATCCGCTCGGCCAGCTCCGCGCCGCCGAACCGGTCGATCAGTCGGTCGGCAAACCCGCTGAGCACCACCGGACGCAGCGCCTGGACCAGGGCGATGGACCGGGGCACGTAGACCTTGCGTCGGCGACCTTCGATGCCGCGCAGCAGTGCCTCGGCGCACCGCTCGACACTGACCGTGGTGTTCAGCGGCCAGGGCAGCTTGCGCTGCGCGGTGTGGAACGAGGCCAGGTCGTCCCGGATGTCGCGCACCAGGTCGGTGTCGATCCAGATCGGGTGGGCGGTGCCCACCGTCAGCCCTCGCCGGCGGTTCTCCAGCCGCAGCACGTTGCCGAACTGTTCGACCCCGGCCTTCGACGCGCAGTACGCGGCCATCCCGGGCATGGCGGCGAAGGCCGCCGCCGACGACACGATCAGGACGTGACCCCGCGCGGCGCGCACGTGCGGCAACGCCGCGCTGACCGTGCGGACCACCCCGGTCAGGTTCACCTCGATGGTGCGGGCCAGCGCGTCGACCGGGCCGGTGGACACGGTGCCGATGTTGGCGATGCCGGCGTTGGCCACCACCACGTCGATGCCGCCGTAGCGCTGCACGGTCGAGGCGACCGCGTCGTTGAGGCCCGCCTGGTCGGTGACGTCGCACTCGTACCAGTGCCCACCCACTTCGGCGGCGACCTGCCGCAACGGCACCGGTTCCAGGCCCACCAGGGCGACCCGGGCGCCCCGGGCGGCGGCCGCCCGGGCCAGTTGGGCGCCGATACCCCGCGCCGCTCCGGTGATCATGATGGTCCGGTCGCGTAGATCTAACCGCATGGCTGCGCTCCTGCTCCCGGTCGCCGCCAGCGACGACCCAGTGGTGGTCTGCCGAACGCTACCGGGCATCCGCCGGCCCTCCCACCCGGCGCCGCCGCGCCCGGCGGGCATACCCGACCAGCGCCCGCGCCAACCGTTCGTGGTGAGCGACGCGGAGATCGGGAAGGATCTACCCGAGGCCGCACCCGCAGCGAGGACCAGGACAAGGAGAACCGCATGGCTGACTTCGTCGGCGCCGTGGACCAGGGCACCACCAGCACCCGGTTCATGATCTTCGACCACGGTGGCAACGAGGTCGGCCGCCACCAGCTCGAACACCAGCAGATCCTGCCGCGCGCCGGCTGGGTCGAGCACAATCCGCTGGAGATCTGGGAACGCACCCAGACGGTCGTACGCACGGCGCTGAACACGCACAGCCTGGCCGCGGGTGACCTGGCGGCTCTCGGTGTCACCAACCAGCGGGAGACCACGGTGGTGTGGAACCGGCGTACCGGCCGGCCGTACTACAACGCCATCGTCTGGCAGGACACCCGGACCGACCGGATCGCCTCGGCGCTGGAGCGTGACGGGCGCGGCGAGATCATCCGGCGCAAGGCCGGCCTGCCGCCGGCGACCTACTTCTCGGGCGGCAAGATCCAGTGGATTCTGGAGCACGTCGACGGGGTGCGGGCGGCGGCCGAACGCGGTGAGGCGATCTTCGGCAACACCGACACCTGGTTGCTGTGGCACCTGACCGGTGGTACCGACGGCGGCATCCACGTCACCGACCCCACGAACGCCAGCCGGACCATGCTGATGAACCTGGAGACGCTGGACTGGGACGACGAGCTGCTGTCCATCTTCGGCATTCCGCGCGCCATGCTGCCCCGGATCGTCCCGTCCTCCGACCCGGACGCCTACGGCGTCACCCTGCCCAACGGCCCGTTCGCCGGCGCCGTGCCGATCACCGGGGACCTTGGTGACCAGCAGGCGGCCACCGTCGGTCAGGTGTGCTTCGCCCCGGGCGAGGCGAAGAACACCTACGGCACGGGCAATTTCCTGCTGCTGAACACCGGACCGGAGATCGTCCGCTCCGAGGCCGGACTGATCACCACCGTGTGCTACCAGTTCGCCGGCCAGCCGCCGGTCTACGCGCTCGAGGGTTCCATCGCCGTCACCGGTTCGGCCGTGCAGTGGCTCCGCGACCAGTTGAAGATCATCAGCAGTGCGGCGCAGAGCGAGGACCTCGCCCGCCAGGTCGACGACAACGGTGGGGTCTACTTCGTACCGGCCTTCTCCGGTCTGTTCGCCCCGTACTGGCGATCCGACGCCCGGGGCGCGATCGTCGGCCTGTCCCGCTACAACACCGACGCGCACATCGCCCGGGCGACCCTGGAGGCCATCTGCTACCAGAGCCGCGACGTGGCCGAGGCCATGGCGCGCGACTCGGGCGTGTCGCTGGAGTGCCTCAAGGTCGACGGTGGGGTCACCGTCAACGACCTGTGCATGCAGTTGCAGGCGGACATCCTCGGCGTGCCGGTGAGTCGGCCCGTGGTCGCCGAGACCACCGCCCTCGGCGCGGCCTACGCCGCGGGACTGGCCGTCGGCTTCTGGCGGGACACCGACGAACTGCGGGAGAACTGGAACGAGAGCCGGCGCTGGCAGCCGTCCTGGTCGCCCGAACAGCGGGCCACCGGCTACGCCGGCTGGCGGAAAGCGGTGCAGCGCACGCTTGACTGGGTCGACGTCGGCTGATCGATCCGCCGCGTCACGTGTCACGTTTCGTCAAGGTAAATGTCACTGCGTGTCGATGTTTCGGTGCCGGAATGCCCGGTCGGTCTGCCTTAGCATCCCGATGTCCGGCAGCCGCCGGAGGTGGCACAGGGAGGGCATCCATGCGGATCACGCGCGCGATCATGGCGGTCGTGGTCGTCCTGTCGGCCGGCGTACCGGCCGGCGCGGCACACGCGGCGTCACCGTTCACCGTGGTCAACGGTTCGATCCAAGCCGCCACGGGCACGCCCCGGCCGTCCTCGGGCACCCACGCCACGCTGTGGCACAACGCCAGCTACGCGACGATCGTCGTGCGGGGCGCCGGACGGCTGGTCGTCGGTGCGATCGGCGACCACTGCGACGGCTGGCCGACCCTGCGGGTCAGGGTCGGCGGCGCGCTGGTCGGCGAGGTCACCGTGACCAGCGCCACCGACTACGGCGGGTATCCGGTCGGTGCCGAGCTGCCGGACGGTACCCACGACGTCCGGATCGAGCTGGTCAACGACCGGTACACCGGCGCGTGTGACCGCAACGCGCACCTGGCGTACGTGCGGACGCAGCCGCCTCCGGCGGTCGACCCGCGCTTCACCTTCGCCGTGGTGCCGGACACGCAGGAGGAGGTGCTGAACGCCCGCGACACCCGACTGCGTCAGCGCGTCGACTGGCTGGTCGCCCAGCGCGCCACCCTCGACCTGCGGTTCGTCACGCACTCCGGCGACGTGGTCAACTACGACACCCCCGACCACGCGCAGTACGAACGGGCCCGCGCCGCGCTGCGTCCGCTGGAGACGGCCGGCCTGCCGTACACCCTCGCCGTCGGCAACCACGACACCCAGGCCGCCGGCCCGGACGGGGAACTGCGCACTCCCGCCGGACAGTTGCTGCGCGACACGACGGTGTTCAACAGGTACTTCACCGCCGGGCGGTTCGGCGCGGTGGGTGGCCAGTTCGAGGCGGGCAAGGTGGACAACGCCTACGCCACCTACACCGCCGGTGGGGTGCGGTGGCTGGTGCTGAGCCTGGAACTGTGGCCGCGCCGGGCGGCCGTCGACTGGGCGAAGGCGGTCGTGGCGGCCCATCCCCGGCACAACGTCGTCATCGTCACCCATCACCACCTGGAGAGCGACGCCTCGATCGGTCAGTCGGCCGGCTACGGTTCGACCAGCCCGCAGTACGTCTTCGACAATCTCGTGCGGCGGTACCCGAACATCCGGTTCGTCTTCTCCGGGCACACCGGCACGGCGGCGTCCCGGGTGGACACCGGGGTGCACGGCAACCGGATCTACTCCTTCCTGCAGACGTTCCACTCCCGCAGCACCAACCCGGTGCGGCTGGTGGAGATCGACACGACGGCCGACTCGCTGCGTACCTGGATCTACGCGCCGCACACCGACGAGCAGTTCCCGGCGCACGCGCGCACGTACACCGGGATCAACCTGGTCCGGTGACCCGCCGGCGGTGTCTCACAACTATCTCGTAACTGTCTCGTTATTGTGCTCCGCGTCGAGGTGGCGGTAGACGGTTGCCCGCGAGACACCGAACTCAGCGGCGATCTCGTCGGCCGAGTGGGTGCCGGCCAGGTGCATCCGCCGGGCGGCGCGCACCTGTTCCGGGCTCATCGCACGGGGGCGGCCCGGCCGCCGCCGACCCACCTGTCCGGGCGGCGCGGCGCCGGCGGCCGGATCGGTCGCCGGCGTGGGGCGGGCGGCCGGCTGCCGGGCACCGGGTGGCGTCTCGCCCAGCAGCCGGCGGACGCCGTCCAGCATGTCCGCCCGCAGCACCGGCGCGGGAACGTCGATCATGAACACCACCGGGTCGCTGCACATGGCGATGGCCTGGACCGCCCGTACCCGGTCCCGTCGCTCGGCGTCCGGCCCGGCGACGATCTGGTTGGCCCGCATGGCGATCCGCACCAGCCGGTGGTAGGTGCTGCCCCGGTCGACGAGCGCGAGGTCGTGGAAGAGCATGCCGAGCGGGCCACGATGCGCGAGCATGGTGTCCACCCAGCCCTCCAGCAGCGTCCATCTCGCCCGCCGGCCGGACAGCTCCCCGGCGGTGTCCAGCAGCGCCTCCAGGTCGCGGATCAACGGCTCGGCGAGCGCCGCGAGCAGATGCACCTTGCTGGGGAAGTGGTAGAGGATGGCGGCCTTGGTCAGCCGCAACCGTTCGGCGATCTGCCGCAGCGAGGTGCGTTGGTAGCCCTGCTCGGCGAAGAGGTCCAGGGCGGCGCGCATGATCCGACTGCGGGTGCCGTCGGTCGCCGCGCAGGTCATGGCGTCAAGCGTAGCCGCTCCTGACCGCCGGACGGTGGCGGTGCGCGGATCCCTTACCATCGGTCAGTGGTAGACACCGGCAACGACAGGAGGCGTCCATGTCCGTGATCGCCATCGAGAACCTCGTCAAGACCTTCGGCGGCGTACGCGCACTTGACGGGCTCGACCTGACGGTGGAACCGGGGGAGGTGCACGGGTTCCTCGGACCCAACGGCTCGGGTAAGTCCACCACCATCCGGATCCTGCTCGGCCTGCTGCGTCGGGACTCCGGGCAGGTGCGCATCCTGGGTGGGGACCCGTGGCGGGACGCGGTCGCGCTGCACCGGCGGCTGGCGTACGTGCCGGGCGACGTCAACCTCTGGCCCAACCTCTCGGGCGGGGAGGCGATCGACCTGTTCGGGGCGTTGCGCGGCGGGCTGGACCCGCGCCGTCGCGACGAACTGCTGCGCCGCTTCGACCTGGACCCGACGAAGAAGTGCCGCACCTACTCGAAGGGCAACCGGCAGAAGGTCGCCATCGTCGCCGCCTTCGCCAGCGACGTCGAGCTGTACGTGCTGGACGAGCCCACCTCCGGGCTGGACCCGCTGATGGAGGCGGTGTTCCAGGAGGAGGTCCGGCAGCTCACCCAGGCCGGCGCGAGCGTCCTGCTCTCCAGCCACGTGCTGGCCGAGGTCGAGGCGCTCTGCGACCAGGTCAGCATCATCCGGGAGGGCCGGATCGTCGAGTCCGGCACGCTGGCCGAGCTGCGCCACCTGGCGCGCACCACCGTCACCGTCGAGACCGGACGACCGGTGACCGGCCTGACCGAACTGCCCGGCGTGCACGAGGTCCGCCCCGTGGACGGTCGCGTCCGCCTGGAGGTCGAGCCCGAGCACCTCGACACGCTCCTGAGCCACCTGGTCCGCTTCGAGGTCCGCGCGTTGACCAGCACACCGCCCACCCTGGAGGAACTCTTCCTGCGGCACTACGGCGAGACGATCGACGCAGACCGGCAGGCGCCGGCCGGAGGCACCCGATGAGCGCCTTCACCGGCACCGGCCGACTCACCCGGCTCGCCCTGCGTCGGGACCGCATCCGCCTGGCCATCTGGACGCTCGGCAGCCCGCTGATCGGCTACGCCCTCGCCGAGAGCGTGGCCAGCATCTACCCCGACGAGCAGAACCGCATCGGGTACGCCGAGGTAGCCAACACCAGCGTCGTCGCCCGCGCCTTCAACGGCCCGGTCGCCAGCACCGATCTCGGTGCCGTGGTGGTCACCGAGACGTACCTCACCCTGGCCGTGCTCGCCGCGTTGCTGAGCACCTTCGCCGTGGTCCGGCACACCCGGCAGAACGAGGAGACCGGTCGCGCGGAACTGCTCGGTGCCGCCGCCGTCGGCCGGTACGCCCTGCTCACCGCCGCCCTGGTGGTCGTGGTCGGCGCCAACGTGCTGGCCGGGTTGCTGCTCGCGCTCGCCTTCGTCGGTGCCGGGCTACCGGCCGCCGGCTCGGTCGCCGCCGCCGCGGCGATCGTCGGGGTCGGCCTCGCCTTCACCGGCGTCGCCGCCGTCACCGCCCAGCTCTCGGTGACCTCCCGGGGCGCCAACGCCCTCGCCTCGGCCACGGTCGGGGTGGCGTTCCTGCTGCGCGCCACCGGTGACGTGCTCGGTCAGCCGGCCGCCGACGGGGTGCGCCTGGACAGCGCCTGGCCCACCTGGTTGTCGCCGCTGGGCTGGGGCACCCAGATCCGTGCCTTCGACGACGAGCGGTGGTGGGTGCTCACGCTGCCGGTCGCCCTGCTGGTCGCCGGGATCGCCGGGGCGTACGCGCTCGCCGAACGACGCGACCTCGGCGCCGGCCTGCTCGCCGCCCGCCGGGGGCCGGCCCGAGCCACGGCCGGCCTGCTCAGCCCGGCCGGACTCACCTGGCGGCTGCACCGTGGCGCGTTGACCGGTTGGGCGGTCGCGGTGGCGGTGCTCGGCCTCGCCATGGGTCTGGCCGGCAACGAGGTCGACGACATGATCGCCGACAACCCGGCCGCCGCCGAGGCGATCGCCCAACTCGGCGGCGGGGCCGAGCTGGTCGACGCCTTCCTGGCCGCGATGCTCGGTCTGTTCGCCCTGACCATCGGGGCGTACGTGGTGCAGGCCCTGCTGCGGGTACGCGGTGACGAGTCCGACGGCATCCTCGAACCGCTGCTCGCCACCGCCGTCAGCCGCTACCGCTGGCTCGGCACGCAGGTGGCCGGTGCCGTGCTCGGTGCGCTGGCGCTGATGCTGCTGGCCGGTGCCACCACCGGCCTCGGGTACGGCCTGGCGGTCGGTGACCCGGTCGGTTGGACGGTAGACCTGACCGGCGCCGCGCTACTGCGGCTGCCCGCCCTGCTCGTCGTCGCCGGGGTGGTGACCGCCCTGCTCGGTGCCGTGCCACGCCTGTCGGTCGCGTCGAGCTGGGCGGTGCTCATCGTGTTCCTGCTGCTCGGCCAGCTGGGCGCCGCGCTGGACCTGCCGCAGGCGGCGCTGAACGTCTCCCCGTACACCCACGTGCCGTCGGTGCCCGCCGTCGACGTAACCGTCCTGCCCCTGGTGGTCCTCACCGCCGTAGCCGCCGCCCTGCTGACGCTCGGCCTGACCACCTTCCGCCGCCGCGACACCCCCACCTGATTCGGACCGATCTGACTGATCACTTGCAGTCGAGTGACTCGACACGCCGCTGGTCCGGTCACTTGACTGCAAACGATCAGTAGCTATAGCACACGCGGCACTGGAGTGCGGGGTTGTCCACAGCTCCGCGTGGTGTCCACAGGGGGCTGGGGGTCGGCGTGGCCTGGGGCAGGCTCGGTCGCCGTGGATGCCCTGCTCCGATCGCTCGTCGAAGCTGGTGGTGGTGTGGTGACCCGCGCCCGGGCCCTTGAGGTGGTACCGCCGTGGACGTTGCGGCGGGCGTACCGCAGTGGCTGGCTGTGTCGCGTGCTGCCGGCGGTCTACGTCGACGGCTCGTTGCTCACCAGCGCGGATTCGAGAAACCTGCTCGCACGTGTGACACCCGAGGTCGCCCGTCGGGCGGCACTCGCGTACGCCGACGGCCGGGCGGCCTTGAGCGCCTTGACCGCGCTGGACGTGTACGGCCTTCGGCCTCAACCGGCAGGCGAGCCCGTGTACCTCGATGTGCCGGCTGGTACCGGGATGCGGAGCAAGGAGAGTCTGCTGGTGCGGCATCGGACGGCATTTGCGGCGGAACCACCACACGTCGTGGTGCGACGGGGCCTGCCTCTCGTCCGGCTGGAGGAGGCGCTGGTGCGCTCGTGGCCGTTGTTGTCCGAGGAGAGCCGCCTCGGGCTGGTTGTCCGCGCTGTGAACGACCGGATGACCACTGGGTACCGGCTCCGTGACGCGCTCGCTCCGAAGCTGACCGGGCGGGCGGCACTGTCCGCACTCATCGACCGGCTCGATGCCGGCTGTCGCAGCCCCTTGGAGATCTGGGGACATGACCGCGTCTTCACCGGTCCGGAGATGCCGGTGCTGAGGCGTCGGGTACGTGTCCGGGTGGGGCAGCGAACCATGTACCTGGACCTGTTCGCCGAGCAGGAGCGGGTCAACATCGAGCTGGACGGTGCCGCCTCGCACGGCGACCCGCGCCAGCGGGAGATCGACCTGCGGCGCGATGCGTTACTCGCCACGGTCGGCATCATGGTGGTCAGGTTCAGCCACCGTCGCCTCTTACGGGAGCCCGGCGAGGTGCGCCGGGAAACCCTCGCGATCCTCGCCGGCCGCCACTGTTGTCCGGAGGGGCCAGGCTCAGAGCACCTGGGACAGGAAGCGGCGTAGCCGGGGGTGTTGTGGCGACTCGAAGATGGCCGCCGGCTCGCCGGCCTCCAGCACCGCCCCGGCGTCCATGAAGGCGACGGTGTCGGCGACCTGGCGGGCGAAGCCCATCTCGTGGGTCACCACCACCATCGTCATGCCCTCCGACGAAAGGTCCGCCATCAGCGCCAGCACCCCCTTGACCAGTTCCGGGTCCAGCGCCGAGGTGGCCTCGTCGAAGAGCATCACCTGCGGCCGCATGGCCAGCGCCCGGGCGATGGCCACCCGCTGCTGCTGGCCGCCGGACAACTGCGCCGGCCGGGCGTCGGCCTTCGCGGCCAGGCCGACCCGGTCGAGTTCGGCCCGGGCCCGGGTGACCGCCTCGTCCTCGCCGAGCTTGCGAATGCGGCGCAACGGCAGGGTGATGTTGCGCAGCACGCTCATGTGGGGGAAGAGGTTGAACTGCTGGAACACCATGCCGATCCGCTGCCGCAGGGCGTCGGGGTCGTCGCGCAGCACGCTGCGGCCGTCCAGCAGCACGTCACCCCGGTCCGGTTCGAGGAGCCGGTTGACGGTACGCAGCAGGGTGGACTTTCCCGACCCGGACGGGCCGATCACGCAGGCGGTGCCGCCGCGCGCCACGTCCAGGTCCACCCCGCGCAGCACCCGATGACTGCCGAAGGCCAGGTGCACGTCGCGCAGGCTGAGACTGACCGAGGTGTTCATCGTTGGTTGCCTCCGGCGGCGCCGGGCAGCGCCAGGTCCAGGTCGTCGGGGTCGTCGGTCGGCCCGGCCACCGGCCGGCCGTGTCGCAGCCGCCGGTCGATCCAGTTGACGACGTGCGTCAGTGGCACGGTCAGCACGAGGTAGCACAGCCCGGCCAGCAGCAGCGCCGACTGGTTGCCGGTGTTCGCCGCGTAGTCCTGACCGATCCGGAACAGCTCGCGCTGGCTGGCCAGCAGGCCGAGGAAGTAGACCAGGCTGGAGTCCTTGATCAGGGCGATGAGCTGGTTCACCCAGGCCGGCAGGATCCGCCGGATGCCCTGCGGGATGATCACTCGCCGCATCGCCTCGCGCCAGGAGAAGCCCAGCGCGCGGGCCGCCTCCAGCTGGGTGGCCTCCACCGACTGGATACCCGAGCGGAAGATCTCCCCGAGGTACGCCGAGGCGATCAGCGACAGCGCCAGGATGCCCAGCGGGTACGGGTTCGGTCCCCAGACCCGCATGCCCAGCGGGGCCAGGCCGACCCCGATCAGCAGGATCGTCGCCGCCGCCGGCAGGCCCCGGAACACGTCGGTGTACACCCGAGCCGGCCACCGCAGCCAGCGGGTACGCGAGATGCCGGCCACCGCCAGCAGGATGCCCAGCGCCGAGCCGAGCAGGGCGGCGGTGACCGCCAGGATCAGCGTGTTGGGCAACCCGACGGTGAGCATCTCGGGTAGCGCCTCGCGCATCGACTCCCAGTCGAAGAACGTCTCCCACAGGGTGCGCAACGGATCCACGGTCAACCTCCGCCCTACTCGCTCGTGGCCCTACCGTCAGGAAGCGGCCGACGCCGACGGTGCCGCCGCGCCGACCGATGCGGAGGGTGCCACCACGTCGCCGCTGCCCGGGGTGAAGTCGGCCGGGATCGGTCGGCCGGGGTAGTACTGCTCCTGCAGCCGGGTCCAGGTGCCGTCGGCGATCACCTCGTCGAGGGCCTTGTTCAGCGCCTCGCGCAGCGCATCGTTGCCCTTGGCGAAGGCGTACGCGGTGGGTGCCGGGCTGAGTTCCTTCGCCGCGACCGTGATCCTGCCGCCGCTGTCCGCGGCGGTCTTCTCACCGATCTCGGCCGGGGCGATCCACGCGTCGGCGGTACCGGCCTTGAGCTGGTTGATCGCGCCGTTGTAGTCGGGTACGCGGACCGGGTCCAGGCCCTTGTTCGTGGCGTAGTCGTCCTGGACGGTGCCCTGCACGACCACCACCCGCTTGCCGGGCAGTTCGTCGAAGCTGCGCAGCGGCGATCCGGCGGGCACGTCGAGCCCGAAGTAGCCGAAGTCGTATCCGTTGCCGAAGTCCACGGTCTTCTTCCGTGCCTCGGTGATGGTGATCGAGGAGCTGCCGATGTCGAACTTGCGGTTGCCGACCTGGGCGAGCAGGGCGGAGAAGTCGGTGCCGACGAACTCGACCTTCAGGCCGAGCTTGCCGGCGGCGGCGACCAGCAGGTCGTTGTCGAAGCCGGTGAAGGTGCCGTCCTTCAGGTACACGTTCGGCGGGGCGTCGGTGAGCGTGCCGGCCCGCAGCACGCCCGGCTGGAGCAGGCCGTACGGGTTGTCGGCCGCGCTGCCGGCGGAGTCGGAGCCGCAGGCGGTGAGGGTGGCGGCGCCGAGGAGCGCGGCGACACCGACGGCGGCGGCGCGGGTCAGGGCAGGAAGGAATCGCACGGGTGTCTCCTGGTTGAGCTGCGGCGGGCACGGACGTGCCGCACCGACGGTCCGCCGCAGGGCGGACCGCTGGGAATGGGATCGATGGCAGAGGGGTCAGCCGGTCCGTGGCGGATCGGTGACGGGCGGCGACGCGGTCAGCTACACGCGGCGCTGCACACCCGCATCATGTCGACGTGCCGACGCCGGGTCAGGCCCGGGCGGGCCACAGGTCGATGGCGGTACGACATGGTGCTCCTCAAGGTCGTGATGACCCGGGAACCCAGGCCACGCTTGCACCGGTGGTTGCACCGATGCCTGGTCCTCACCCGGGGCACCCCTGCGCGGACGAGGGTTGCCGGCCAGCAAGCCGGGGCTTCGCGCTGGCACTCATGACCTGCCGCCGACGCTAGCATCCCGTGACCGCCCGCCGTCCACCCGTTATGACCACCCTCACCCCCACCCCGAGCCAGGTTGACCATGAGGTTGGCGGCGAAGCTGATCTCCCTCGACCACCGCTGACCTCATGATCAACGCGAGCGGGGGGCAGGGGCCGGGGGCCGTTGTGGGTGTTGCCGGGGGAGTGGGTGATCCTCTACGGTCTGGTCAGCGGTGGGTGCGGTCCGCATCCGATGACACCGCCGGTGGTCCGTCACGTGGGCCGGGAGGGTGGAACTCCCGGGTCCGACGCGCGTGACGGTCGAGTCGGCGGGCGATCCCCGAACCGTGCGGCGGCGCGTCGAGGCGCCGGGCCGGCGGTCGACGGGAGCGCGGACATCCACCGGGAGCCACCCGTGTATCTCACCCCCCACGAGCAGGACCGCCTGCTCGTCCACGTGGCGGCCGACGTCGCCCGGCGCCGCCGCGAGCGCGGCCTGCGCCTCAACTATCCGGAAGCCGTCGCGGTGATCACCGCCTTCCTGCTCGAAGGGGCGCGCGACGGGCAGTCCGTGGTGGACCTGATGGCCGCCGGACGCACCGTGCTCAGCCGGGACGACGTGCAGGACGGCATCCCCGAGTTGCTGGGGGAGGTGCAGGTGGAGGCGACGTTCCCGGACGGCACCAAGTTGGTGACGGTGCACCACCCGATTCCGTGATCCCCGGGGAGATCCTGCCGGCCGACGGACCGGTGGAGATCAACGCCGGGCGGCCGGTGACCACGCTGCTGGTGGTCAACACCGCTGACCGGCCGGTGCAGGTCGGTTCGCACTACCACTTCGCGGAGGCCAACCCGGCGCTGGACTTCGACCGGGACGTCGCCTGGGGGCAGCGGCTCGCCGTACCGGCCGGCACCTCGGTGCGGTTCGAGCCGGGGGTCAGCCGCCGAGTGGACCTGGTGCCGCTCGGTGGCGCACGGATCGTGCCGGGCCTGCGCGGCGAGTGCGCCGGAGCACTCGACGAAGGACGGACGGCATGAGCGCGCGGATCAGCAGGTTGGACCCGCCGCCCGGCGGCATGGAGCGAAGTGGAGTGCCGGCATGAGCAGCGTGGAAAGGGACCGCTACGTCGCCCTGTACGGCCCGAGCACGGGCGACCGGATCCGGCTGGCCGACACGAACCTGCTCATCGAGATCGAGCATGACCACTGTGCCGGCGGCGACGAGGCGGTCTTCGGCGGCGGCAAGGTGATCCGTGAGTCGATGGGCCAGTCCCGGGCCACCCGCGCCGAGGGCGCCCTGGACACCGTCATCACCGGTGCGGTCGTCCTCGACCACTGGGGGGTGGTGAAGGCCGACGTCGGGTTGCGCGACGGGCGGATCGTCGCGCTGGGCCGGGCCGGCAACCCGGACACCATGGACGGTGTCCACCCGGACCTGGTGATCGGCCCGGCCACCGAGGTGATCGCCGGCAACGGCCGGATCCTGACCGCCGGGGCGGTCGACACCCACGTGCACCTCATCTGCCCGCAGCTGGTCGCCGAGGCCCTCGCCAGCGGAGTCACCACCCTGGTCGGCGGCGGCACCGGACCGGCCGAGGGCACCCGGGCCACCACCGTCACCCCGAACGTCTGGCACCTGGCCCGGATGCACGAGGCCCTCGACACCTTCCCGGTCAACGTGCTGCTGCTCGGCAAGGGAAACACCGTCTCGGAAGAGGCGCTGTGGGAGCAGTTGCGGGCCGGGGCCGGCGGGTTCAAGCTGCACGAGGACTGGGGCACCACCCCGGCGGCGATCGACGCCTGCCTGCGCGTCGCCGACGCCTCCGGCGTGCAGGTCTCCATCCACACCGACACCCTCAACGAGGCCGGGTTCGTCGCCGACACGCTGCGCGCCATCGGCGGCCGGGCGATCCACTCGTACCACACCGAGGGGGCCGGTGGCGGGCACGCGCCGGACATCATCACGGTCGCCGGTGAGCCGAACGTGCTGCCGTCGTCGACGAACCCGACCCGCCCGTACACCCGCAACACCCTCGCCGAGCACCTCGACATGCTGATGGTCTGCCACCATCTCAACCCGGCGGTGCCGGAGGACCTGGCGTTCGCCGAGAGCCGCATCCGGCCGTCCACGATGGCCGCCGAGGACCTGCTGCACGACCTCGGGGCGATCTCCATCATCGGCTCCGACTCGCAGGCGATGGGGCGGATCGGGGAGGTCGTGCTGCGAACCTGGCAGAGCGCACACGTGATGAAGGCCCGGGTGGGTGCCCTGCCCGGGGACGGGGCCGCCGACAACCACCGGGCCCGCCGGTACGTCGCGAAGTACACCATCTGCGCGGCGATGGCCAACGGACTCGACCACGAGATCGGGTCGGTGGAGCCGGGCAAACTCGCCGACCTGGTGCTGTGGGAGCCGGCGTTCTTCGGCGTACGACCGCACCTGGTCGTCAAGGGCGGCATGATCGCGTACGCGCAGATGGGTGACGCGAACGCCTCGATCCCCACCCCGCAGCCGATGCTGCCCCGGCCGATGTTCGGCGCGTACGGCGGCGCGGCCGCCGCGACCAGCCTGGCGTTCGTCGCGCCCGCGGCGCTCGAGGCCGGGCTGCGACTGGACGTGCGGCGTCGGGTGGTGCCGGTGGCCGACGTACGGTCGCGCGGCAAGGCCGACCTGCCGGAGAACAACGCGCTGCCCCGCATCGAGGTCGACCCGGACACCTTCACGGTCCGGATCGACGGTGTGGTGGTGGAGCCGGATCCGGTGGCCGAACTGCCCATGGCCCAGCGGTACTTCCTGTTCTGATGGCCGCCACGACGATGTTGCTGCTCCTCGCCGACGGGCGCTTCCCGGCCGGTGCGCACGCGCACTCGGCCGGACTGGAGGCGGCGGTCGCCGCCGGCCGGGTGACCGACCTGGACACGCTGGGGGAGTACCTGCGGGGTCGGCTGGCCACCGCGGGACTCGTCGCGGCCGCGTTCGCGGCGGCGGCCCGGGGTGCGGCCTGGTCGGCGGGCCGGACCGCCGCGCTGGCCCGGCTCGACGCCGAACTGGACGCCCGGACCGCCTCGCCCGCCCAGCGGTCGGTGTCCCGCCGGCAGGGGCGGGCGCTGCTGCGGGCCGGTCGCCGGATCTGGCCGGCGGTCACCTTCGACGACCTGCCCGCCGCGCCGGACGGGCCGCACCAGCCGCTGGTGCTGGGACTCGTCGGTGCCGCCGCCGGCCTCGACCCCGGGCAGGTGGCCACGGTCGCCGCCCACGCGACGGTGACCGGCGCGGCCAGTGCCGCCGTACGCCTGCTCGGCCTGGACCCGTACCAGGTGCAGGCCCTGCTGGTGCGGCTCGCCGGTGCCTGCGACGCCACCGCGGCGCGGGCGGCCCGCGCCGCCGAGGAACCACCGGAGCGGCTGCCCGCCGCCGCCGCTCCGCTCGCCGACATCCACGCCGAAGCCCACGTCACCTGGGAGGTGCGTCTCTTTGCGTCCTGAATTCGACCACGACGAGTCCGTTCCCCACACCCACCCCGAGCCGGGGGTGGACCCGCACGCCCCGCTACCGACCGCCGCGCGGGCGCTGCGGGTCGGCATCGGCGGGCCGGTCGGCTCCGGCAAGACCGCCCTGGTCGCGGCGCTGTGCCGGGCGTTCGCCGGTGAGCTGCGCCTCGGCGTGGTGACGAACGACATCTACACCACCGAGGACGCCGACTTCCTCAAGCGCGCCGGGGTGCTCGACCCGGCCCGGATCCGGGCGGTGGAGACGGGCTGCTGCCCGCACACCGCGATCCGCGACGACATCGGCGCCAACCTCGACGCCGTCGACGACCTGACCGACGCCCTGGGTCCGCTGGACCTGGTGCTGGTGGAGAGCGGCGGTGACAACCTGACCGCGACGTTCAGCCGGGGCCTGGTCGACCGGCAGATCTTCGTGGTGGACGTGGCCGGTGGGGACAAGGTGCCCCGCAAGGGCGGTCCCGGGGTTACCGCGGCCGACCTGCTGGTCATCAACAAGACGGACCTGGCGCCGATGGTCGGTGCCGACCTGTCCGTGATGGACCGGGACGCGCGGGCCCGCCGCGGCGACCTGCCCACGGTGTTCCAGTCCATCAGCGAGGATCCGCTGGCGACCCGGGTCGCCGGCTGGATCCGGCACGAGCTGGCCCACCACCGGGCCGCCCAGGCCGTCCCGGCTGGGCAGGCCTGATGCGGGCCACCGCCCGGCTGGCGGCCCGGCGCGACCGGCACGGCCGCACCGTGCTGGCCGACCTGCGCGGCGAGAGCCCGCTGCTGCTGCGCCAGGTGCCGACCCCGGGCGGTGGTGTCACGGTGTACGTCGTCGGCGGGGCGGCCGGTCCGCTGGCCGGTGACGACCTGCGCCTGGACGTCGAGGTCGGCCCCGGCGCGGCGGTCCGCGTGCACACGGTGGCCGCCTCGGTGGCGCTGCCGGGGCGTCCCGGCGCGGTGTCCCGGATGCTGGTCCGGGCCACCGTCGCCGAACGGGCGGCCCTGTACTGGCTGCCCGAGCAACTGGTCGCGGCGGCCGGCTGCGCGCACGTCGCCGACACACGGGTGGACGTCGCCGCCGGTGGCACCCTGCACTGGCGCGACGAGTTGATCTGCGGGCGGCACGGTGAGCCACCCGGTGCCGTCGAGATCAACACCTGGGTCGACCTGGCCGGCCGGCCGCTGCTGCGGCAGTCCCTGACGGTGGGGCCGAACGCTCCCGGCTGGGCCGGACCGGCGGTGCTCGCCGGCGCACCGGCCACCGGTTCGCTGTTGATCGTGGACCCGAACCGACCGGCGGAGCCGCCCGCGGTGTGCGGTACGCGGGCCCGGCTGCCGCTTGCCGGTGGTCCGGCGACCCTGTGGAGCGCCACCGCGCCGGACGCGCACACCCTGCGCGAGTACCTCGAACCGGATACCGCGTCGGATACCATCGCTGCGTCGGGCGGGGGCGAGGAGCGTGGAGTTGTCCGAGTTGGGTGAGGTCGTTCCCGAGCGGCGGATCGCGGGGTTCGGGCCTGAGGCCATCACCCGGAACGCCTACCTCGCCGCTGCCGACGTCGCCGCCGCGCTGCTGCGTACGCCGGTGCTGGCGGAGCGGTGGACGTCGCCGAGCGCCCTGCCGTACTACTCGACCGGTGGGCTGGCCCGGCACCTCGCCAACCAGATCACCCGGACGGCGGAACTGCTCGACGCGCCGCCCGGGTTCACCGCGATCGACGTCCTGGCGCACTTCACCGGCAGCGCCTGGGTCACCACCGGTGCCGACGACGCGGACAACACCGACATCCGCGACCGGGGCGAACGGGCCGCCGCCGACACCACCGCCGATCGGCTCGCCGCCGAGGTCGACGGGTGCCTGGCGAGGCTGCACCGCACGGTGCCGGCGCAGCCGCCGTACCGGATCGTCGACCTCGGCGACTGGGGACTGGCCGTCGACGACTTCCTGCTGACCCGGCTGCTGGAGCTGGTGGTGCACACCGACGATCTGGCGGTCAGCCTCGACCTGCCGACGCCGGAGATGCCGACGGCCGCCACCGAGCTGACCACCGATCTGCTCACCCGGATCGCCGCCTGGCGGCACGGTCCCCTCGCGGTGGTGCGGGCCCTGTCCCGGCGGGAACGGGCCCCGGAGTCCATCAGCGCACTCTGACCACTTGATCTGCGCCACCAGCCCGGAACGGGTCCGCTCACGCCCGGGCTCCTCGGCCATCGTCTGCCGGCAGGCCACCCGCGGCCTTCGGTAGGCCGGCCACCTCGGCCAGCTCGCGACAGACCCCGGTGCGGCCAGGCTGGCTGTCCTTTGTGGTCATATGGCAGGGTGTGTCGGGTGCCGGTGCTCGTCGGCGTCAGTGGAAACCCTGGGGAGAGTCAATGACCATGCGGGTCAGTCGTCGGGCAGCGATCGGGTTCGGTGCGGCAGCGGCGGCGCTGGCAGCGAGGCCATCCGGTGCCGTCGCCGCCCCGGAGGACACCACACCAGCCCCCGGCACGACCTCGCCGCGCCAGGCGATCCGGCGGGCGTACCGGCAGCAGAAGGCCCGGGCGGGCGGGGTGTGGCGCTCGCACGTCGCGATGGTGGACGAGTCCGGCGCCCTGCGGACCGTGCTCGCCGACGACGCCGACCGGGTCACGCACGGGTACAGCGTGCAGAAGCTCGCGGTCGCGGTGGCCGTCATGGACAAGATCGATCGTGGTGAGCTGCGGCTCGACCAGCGCCTCGACCTCACCGCCGACATCATCCTCGGCGGCAGCGGGATCTACTTCCTGCAGACGGTCTGGGGTGACGAGGTCACCGTGGCGAACTTCCTCACCGCGATGCTGCTGGTCTCCGACAACACCGCGGTGCGGATGTGCGGCCGGGTGGTGCCGGCACTGGAGATCAACGAGATCCTGGCGGCCAAGGGCTTCACCCACACCCGGGTCGAGCCGGTGGCCAACCCGAACCGGTTCTTCCTCGGCGTCACCACCCCGCGCGAGACCCATGACCTGCTGTGGCGGCTGGCCAACAAGACCCTGCTCTCGGCCCGGTCGAGCGACTTCCTGCTCGGCATCCTGCGCTGGATCAACGGCTACCACGACGGGATCCGCCGCGACATGTCCTCAACCGAGCGCAGCCGGGTCGCCACCAAGTACGGCGCGGACTACGACTCCTCGGGGGCGGCGCGGCACGAGGTCGGGATCATGTTCGACGCGGCCGGTGCGCCCACTCTCACGTACGCGTTCTTCGCCGACTCCCTCGGCGAACTCGACAACTACGGCGGCACCCACCCGGCCGTACGCGCCCACGCGGCCCTGGGCCGAACCATGTTCGACACCATCGCCCGAACCACCAACCCCGCCCCGCGCGCCCGCCACTCCGTCCAGCGGTTCCGCCCTGTCAACGGCGGCTGATCGAGCCTAACCATTGGGCTCGGTCGATCCCGTGCGTTTCCCGCCTGGTCACGAGCAGTAGCGGACCACCGATAATGGAGTGATGCTGCTTCGTCGCTGGCGCAGACCGTTCCACAGTCCCAGGCGTGGCCAGTATGTGCTGGCCGACGCCCTTGCGGGCAACGCCCGCGCCCGGGCGCGAATCGACCGGTGGTGGGCGGCCGGCGGCGCCGATCGCGACCGGGTATGGCGTGGTGCGTGGTTTCTGCTGAGCGCCGCGTATTTCAGGTTCGGCAATCACGAACGGCCGGAGCAGGTCGCTCCGGCGCTGGAGTTCCTGCTCGAACCCGACCCCACATCCGGGTACCTTCCGCGGGTGCGGTTGACCGCCTGCCTTCCGCAGACCGCCGCCGACCCGCCGCAAGGCCTGTACGAGGGCGACCCGTACGTGCGGCGGCTGGTTCAGGCCGCGCTCGCGTTTCCCGATCTCGAACTCCGCCGACGGCTGGCCAAGCTGATGTCGGTGACCGACCAGCCCGGGCTGCTGGACGCCCTGGAGATCGAGTTCCGATCGCGGGCGCGGCTGGACTCGACCTACGTCGGCGCGGCACCGCCCGGCCACGAAACCCTGTGCAATCTGTGGTACGGGGGCGAGCCGACCGCGTTGCTGCGGATCGTCTGCGCCAACCCCCATCTGCCCCGCCCGCCCGCCGATCCCGGAGACGTCAACCTGGTTTTGCTGCCGCTTGTCAAGGACCGGCTCGATCTGCTGCCGGCGTTCGACCAGGCCGCCCTGGCCCAGCGACTGCTGAAGTGTCTCGACACCTGGCTGCCGGACGAGGTCCACGACCGGTGTCGCCGTGCGTTGCGGGAGCTGTCTGCCCGAGATGGCGTCGCCGTGGTCTGTAAGCAGGCCATGCTCGGCGACACCGAGGCGACCGCAGCGGTCCGTGCCGCCGGGCACCGGCCGGCTCACCCCGCCTGGCTGCCCCTCTTCCTGCTCCTCACCCGGCAGTTCGCGGCCTACCGTGAGGCCGATCCGGAGTGGCGGGTGCTGCAACTGGCGTGCTTCGCCGGCGAGTGGGGGAGCGCGGACGAGGATGTCCTCGACGAGTTGCAGGTCAGGAAGGGCACCATCATCGATCGGGTCCTGCACGTCCTGGACACGGATCTGCCGGACGACGTGGCCGCATCCGTGCGGCGGTCCCTGCGCGACCTCGGCCCCTCGGGCGCCCCTCCGGACGAGGAATTTGGCCGCCGGGCGATGCGGAGGGCAGTCCTGGCGCACGCGGCCAAGCTGGTGCCCGAGGCGGTGGCGGCTGTGGTCGACGCGGGCTACCTACCGGGGGAGCACGAGGGGTCGGCGCTGCCGGTGCTCTTTCTCACCGAGCAGTTCGAGCGGTACGACCGTGAGGACCCCGACGGCACCCGGCTACGCGCCATCCTCGCCACGCAGTCCTATCTCTACGAGCACGAGCACTTCCGGACCGTCGCACGGCGCAACGGTCGCCCCGACCCGTGGCCTGCGCCGGCACCACGGACGTCGGAGTCCCGGTCGTCGACCCGGCACGCCACCACCTGGCCGAGCAGCTTCGGTCACTTCTGAGCCCGCTCGTGTGGCCGGTCGGTGTGGTGGTCTGGCCGCCGTGGCTGCCCGAACCGTCGTCGTTTCCGCGGACGGGCGCGTTCAGGAGCCGACCGGGATGTGCCGGCGCTTCGGATCGAGGTGCCGGATCAGCTCGTCGAGGCGTGCCGCCAGGTCGGCGTCACCAGGTAGTTCGGCCAGTTCGTCGCGGATCCGTGCGGAGAGGCGCTCGTGCTCGCGGCGACCCCGGACGGTGAGGTAGGCGCGGATGCGGCGGCGGTCGATCGGATCGACGCGGCGGAAGACGAGGTTGCGGTCGACGAGTTGGTCGACCAGCTTGGTCAGCGTGCCGGGCGGCAGCGACGCCTCGGCGGCGACCTCGCTCATCGGGTGCCCGAGACCGTCGGCGAGCAGGCAGAGGACCCGCCACGCCTCGATGGTGAGCGACTCGGCGGCGAGCACCCCGCCGACCCGGCGCGAGAGCAGCCGCTCGGCGCGGGTGAGCAGGGGTAGCAGGTCGGCTGCGGAACCGGGAAGGTCTGACATGGCACTCCCGCCTCGCTGATGCGCTGTCATCGTACCGAGATGTCCCGCTGGCTGGGAGGGCTGGTCTTCACCAGCGGGCGGCGGCCACCATGTGTTCATGTCCGCGCCGGCACCAGGGTCCGGGCGTCCGCAGGCAGGGGAGAACATCGCCGCCGGGGCGTCCTGGCTGACCGTCGACCGGGGCGTGGTCAGCATCGCGCTGGTGTACCCGATGCGCGGACCGGCGGGCATGTTCGGTCCGAGCTGTGAACTCTGCGCGCAGCTCGCGGTCGAGGAACTCAACCGGCGTGGCGGTGTGCTCGGCCGGGAGCTGCGGCTGGTGCCGGTCGACGGCGGGGCGCCGCCGGCCGAGGTGGCCGCCGAGGTCGAGGCGCTGGTGGCGGTGGGCGCGGTGCAGGGCGTCACCGGCTGGCACATCTCCTCGGTACGTCAGGCGGTGGCGCCGCGCATCGCGCACCGGGTGCCGTACGTGTACACCGCCCTGTACGAGGGGGGCGAGCGTACCGAGGGTGTCTTCCTGACCAGCGAGACGCCGGACGCGCAGCTGTGGCCGGCGATGCGGGTGCTCGCGGGGGATCTCGGGGTGCGGCGTTGGTTCGTGGTCGGCAACGACTACGTCTGGCCACGTCGGACCGCCCGCGCGGCGCACCGGTACGCGCTACGCAGCGGCGGGCGGGTGGTCGGCCAGCACTTCCTGCCGCTGGAGACCCACGACTACACCGAGGTGCTGCGGCGCGTCGAACACAGCGACGCCGACGCGGTGCTCATGCTGTTGGTGGGCGCGGACGCGGTGCGGTTCAACCGGGCGTTCGCCCGGGCCGGCCTGGACCAGCGGTGCCGGCGCCTGAGCACCCTGATGGACGAGAACATGCTGCTGGCCAGCGGTGCCGCCAACACCCGAGGGCTGTTCAGTGCGGCGGGCTTCTTCGCCGGCCTGGTGACCCAGGAGAATCTCGACTTCCACGGCAGCTTCGGTCGCCGCTTCGGGCTGGAGGCACCGCCGCTGGGCAGCCTGGGTGAGTCCTGCTACGAGGGCGTGATGTTGCTGGCCGCGCTCATCGCCAAGGCCGGCACGCTCGACGTACGGGCGGTGGAGGCCTCCGCCGAGGTGGTGACGTACGACGGACCGCGCGGTGAGTTGCGGCTGCACCGTCGGCACGTGCGCCAGCGCATCTACCTGGCCGAGGCCGACGGCCTGGACTTCACCGTCCTGACCGAACTCTGACCCCGGCCGGGCGTGACCGGACCGTGTCTTGACAGGTCCGCCGGCCGGCGGCAAAGATACTTCCTACGTGAAGCATCCGGCCGTCATGCCGGATTCCACCACCGTCCGATGTGGGACGGAATAGCGCAGCCGATTGCGGCTGAAAATCGTGTGCCGGTGTCATCGCGCCGATTCTTCCCGGCGAGGCACCGGCATTTTTCGTGCCCGTGACGAGGGCGGCTCGGCCAGCGGAAACAGTCTATTGAGGACTGGGAAACATCCGTGCAATGAAACGGATTGAAGCTTGCCCTGCCCGATATTCGCAGCGCGACCGGATCGGTGTCCACCCACCGCGCCGGGCAGCGCCCAATGTTCCGACGGACCGCACCGCAGTTAGACAGATCCGCACTTCGACTCGGGGCCGACGACCGTTCCCGGGCACTGACTGACGTCACACGCGCGACGCAGGGAGATTTGATGACACTGATCCGGGGCCGCCGCATCCTGGCGGGTGCCATGACCCTGGTCGCCGCGGCCGCGCTGGCCGCGTGCGGCAGCAAGACCACCGACGGGAACACCTCGGCGGGAGTCGCCGCCGATGTCTCCGGGGACACCGTGAAGGTGGGCCTGCTCAACTCCCTCTCCGGCACGATGGCCATCAGCGAGGTCACCGTCCGCGATGCGATCATGCTGGCGGTCGAGGAGATCAACGCCGCCGGGGGCGTACTCGACAAGAAGATCGAACCTGTCGGCGAGGACGGCGCCTCGGACTGGCCGACCTTCGCCGAGAAGGCCGAGAAGCTGATCCGCGAGGACCGCGTGGCGGCCGTCTTCGGCTGCTGGACCTCGGCCAGCCGCAAGGCCGTCAAGCCGGTGTTCGAGAAGAACAAGGCGCTGCTGTTCTACCCGGTGCAGTACGAGGGTCTGGAGCAGTCGCCGTACATCTTCTACACCGGAGCCACGACGAACCAGCAGATCGTTCCGGGCCTGGACTACCTCAAGGCCCAGGGCGCCACGTCGCTCTACCTGGTCGGCTCCGACTACGTCTTCCCGCGCACCGCAAACAAGATCATCAAGGCGTACGCCGAGGCCAACGGGATGAAGGTGCTGGGCGAGGACTACGCCCCGCTGGGCTCCACCGAGTTCGGCACCATCACGAACAAGGTGAAGTCCTCCGGCGCGGACGCGGTCTTCAACACGCTCAACGGTGACAGCAACGTGGCGTTCTTCAAGGAGTACAAGTCCGCCGGGCTGACCGCCGGCAGCATGCCGGTGGTGTCGGTGTCGATCGCCGAGGAGGAGGTCAAGAGCATCGGCACCCAGTACCTGGAGGGCCAGCTAACCGCCTGGAACTACTACCAGACCACGCCCGGGGCGGCGAACGAGAAGTTCGTCGCGGCGTACAAGGCCAAGTACGGGGCGGACAAGCCGACGAGTGACCCGATGGAGGCCGCGTACGTCTCGGTCTACCTGTGGAAGGCGATGGTCGAGAAGGCCGGCACCTTCGACGTGGAGAAGGTCCGGGAGGCCTCCGACGGCATCACCTTCGAGGCGCCCGAGGGACTGGTCACCGTGGACGGCGCCACCCAGCACATCGCCAAGACGGCGCGCGTCGGCAAGGTCGGTGCGGACGGGTTGATCACGGAGGTCTGGAACTCCGGCGAACCGATCACCCCCGACCCGTACCTCAAGAGCTACCCGTGGGCCGGCGGCCTGAGCTGACCCGGCGGGCCCGGGCGGTGCACCCGCCCGGGCCCGCACCCACCAGCAGTTCGGAGTACGCACCGTGACAGTTCTCATCGGCCAACTCTTCACCGGCGTCAGCATCGGGGCGGTGCTGCTGCTCATCGCCCTCGGCCTGGCCCTGACCTTCGGCCAGATGGGCGTCATCAACATGGCCCACGGCGAGTTCATCATGGCCGGCGCCTACACCACCTACGTGCTGCAACAGGTCATCACCGCGGCCGGCTGGTCACTGCTGATCGCCCTGCCGGTCGCCTTCGTGGTGGCCGGCGCGATGGGCGTGCTGCTGGAGATGCTGCTGATCCGCCGCCTCTACGCCCGCCCGCTGGACACCCTGCTGGTCACCTGGGGGGTGTCGCTGATCCTGCAACAGCTCGCCCGGGACATCTTCGGCAGCCCCAACGTGCAGACCCGCGCGCCGGAGCTGCTCACCGGAAACATCGCGCTGCCCGGCGGCATCACGGTGGCCAACAACCGGTTGTTCATCCTGGCCCTGGCCGGCGGCGCGGTCGTCGCGTTGACCCTCGCCCTGCGGGTCACCCCGCTGGGGCGCCGGATCCGGGCCGTCGTGCAGAACCGGGACCTGGCCGCCGTGTCCGGCATCCCCACCGCCCGGGTCGACCGGATGACCTTCTTCATCGGCTCCGGCCTGGCCGGCATCGCCGGCGTGGCCCTCACCCTGCTCGGGCCGATCGGTCCCACCATGGGCACCAACCTGATCATCGACGCCTTCCTGGTCGTCGTGGTCGGCGGGATCGGCCAGCTCAAGGGCACCGTCATCGTCGCCTTCGCCCTGGGTGTGCTCCAGGCGACCGGCGAGTACCTCACCACCCTCAGCGTCGCCAAGGTGATGGTCTTCATCGCCATCGTCGCGTTTCTCCAGTGGCGACCCCAGGGCCTGTTCACCCTGCGCACCAGGAGTCTGGCATGACCACCGTCGCCCGAGATCCCGTCGCCGCCGCCGACCCGGTGCCGACACCACCGACCAGACCGGCGGCCGGACCGTCGCGCCACCGGTACCGGGCCGCCGTCGGATTCGCCTTCGGCGCGGCCCTGCTCTTCGCCGTCGCGCCGCTGCTGCTGTCGGACTTCCGGCTCTCCCTGCTGGCGAAGTACCTCTGCGTGGCCATGGTCGCGGTCGGCATCGGCCTGGCCTGGGGGCGTGGTGGCATGCTCACTCTCGGCCAGGGCGTCTTCTTCGGCCTCGGCGGATACGCGATGGCCATGCACCTCAAGCTCGCCGACGCGGGGCCGGGCAACATGCCCGACTTCATGATGCTCTACGGGCAGCTCGACGAGTTGCCGCTGTGGTGGCGGCCGTTCGCCAGCCCGTGGTTCGCCCTGCCCGCCACGGTGCTGCTGCCGATGGCGGTCGCCTTCGTACTCGGGTCGCTGGTGTTCCGCCGCCGGGTGCGCGGCGCCTACTTCGCCATCCTCAGCCAGGCCCTCGCCGCCGCCATGGTGATCCTGCTGATCGGCCAGCAGGGCACCACCGGCGGCACCAACGGGCTCACCGACATCCAGGGCTTCTTCGGCTACGACCTGGACGACCCGGTCAACCAGCGGATGGTCTACTTCATCATCGCCGGGACCCTGCTGGCGCTGCTGGCCCTGGCCCGGCACCTGATGCAGAGCCGCTACGGCGAGCTGCTGGTGGCCGTGCGCGACTCGGAGGAGCGGGTCCGCTTCCTCGGCTACGACCCGGCCACCGTCAAGCTTGTCGCGTACGTGGTCGCGGCCGGCATGGCCGGGCTGGCCGGCGCGCTGTTCGTGCCGGCGGTGGGCATCATCTCCCCGGCCCTGATCGGGATCGTGCCGTCCATCGAGTTCGTCATCGGCGTCGCCATCGGCGGGCGCGCCACGCTGCTCGGCCCGGTCCTCGGGGCGGTCGCGGTGGCGTGGGCGCGTACCGCCCTGTCGGAGCGCTTCCCGGGCACCTGGACGTACCTCCAGGGGCTGCTGTTCGTGGTGGTGGTCGCGTTCCTGCCCGGCGGCCTGGCCTCACTGATCGGTCTGGCCCGCCGCCGCGACGACGGCGAACCCCGCCCGAGCCGATTCGCCAGATTCCGAGCACGGCGGCGGGAGGGGGCGGCATGACCGGGCAGCTGCACGGGCTCTACGTGCGTGACCTGCGGGTCAGCTTCGACGGGTTCACCGCCGTCGACGGGGTATCCCTCGACGTCGCCCCCGGCGACATCCGCTTCCTGATCGGGCCCAACGGCGCGGGCAAGACCACTCTGGTCGACGCGGTGACCGGGCTGGTCCGGGCCACCGGCTCGGTGCGCTTCGGCGACCGGGAGCTGCTCGGCCGGCCGGTGCACCGGATCAGCCGGCTCGGCGTCGGCCGCACCTTCCAGACCTCGACGGTGTTCGAGGAGCTGACCGTGTTGCAGAACCTCGACATCGCCGCCGGCGCCCGGCGCAACTGGGCGACGTTGCTGCGCCGCCGCCACGGCGTGCCCGACGAGGTGGCCGAGGCCCTCGACGTGATCGGCCTGGCGAGCCGCGCCGACCAGCTCGCCGGCACCCTCGCCCACGGGCAGAAGCAGTGGCTGGAGATCGGCATGCTGCTGGTGCAGGACACCCGGCTGCTGCTGCTCGACGAGCCGGTCGCGGGCATGAGCCACGAGGAACGCGACGCCACCGGGCAACTGCTGGAGAAGGTGAGCCAGCACCGCACGGTGGTGGTGATCGAGCACGACATGGACTTCCTGCGCCGCTTCGCGCGTACCGTCACCGTGCTGCACGCGGGTCGGGTGCTCAGCGAGGGCACCGTCGCCGAGGTGCAGGCCGACCCACGCGTGCAGGAGGTCTACCTCGGTCACCCGGTCGACGCCGGGTCGGCCCCGACGCGGACGGAGGCATGATGCTCGCGATGCGCGGCGTGCACGCCGGTTACGGGCGCAGCCGAGTGCTGCACGGCGTCGACGTGGCGGTGCCCGACGACGGGGTCGCCACGGTGCTGGGCCACAACGGAGCCGGCAAGTCCACCCTGCTGCGGGTGGCCGCCGGCCTGCTGCGGCCCACCGCCGGCCGGGTCGAGCTGGACGGCGAGGACATCACCCGGCTGGCGCCGCACGAGCGGGTCGCCCGGGGGATCGCGTACGTGCCGCAGGGGCAGCAGTGCTTCCCGCACCTGACCGCCGCGGAGAACCTGCGCCTGGTCGCCGACGGTCGCCGGGACGGTGCGACGGCCACCGCGGAGGTGCTGGACCTGTTCCCGGCGCTGCGTCCGCTGCTGCGCCGACGGGCCGGGCTGCTCTCCGGCGGCCAGCGCCAGCAGCTGGCCATCGCCCGGGCACTCATCACCCGGCCCCGGCTGCTGATGCTCGACGAACCGACCGAGGGCATCCAGCCGTCGGTGGTGACCGAGATCCAGGACCGGATCGTCGCGCTCATCGCCCAGAGCGGGTTCAGCGTGCTCCTGGTCGAGCAGCACCTCGGCTTCGCGCTGCGGGTCGCCGACCGCTACCACGTCCTCGAATCCGGCCGCGTCACCTCCGCCGGCGACGGCGGCACCACCGCCGAACACACCGTCCGGGAGGCTCTCGCGGTGTGACCCCCGCGATCTTGCACTTTCGGTCGCCGAGATGCCCCTTGTCGCGGCTTTTGTGACGACGGAAAGTGCAAGATCGGCGAGGTCGGCGGGTGGGCCTTCCGTTGGCGGGGGTGAGCGCCTAAGGTGGGTGTGGAAGCGCTCCCACGGTCCCTGGGCAGGACTGTTTCTCGACGTGCTCGCTCCCTCACCCACCACAGAGGAAGTCGCATGTCTGCACGTACAAAACTTCAGGCCGCCGCGACGGTGGCCGTGGCTCTGCTCGGCCTGGCCGCCGCCGCGCCCGCCGCGACGGCGGCGCCGACGGTCGGCGCTCCGGCCGTCGCCGCCGCGCCGACCGCCGACTGGCTGCACACCGACGGCAACCGGATCGTCGACGAGGCCGGCAACCAGGTCTGGCTCACCGGGGCGAACTGGTTCGGCTTCAACGCCAGCGAGCGGGTCTTCCACGGCCTGTGGTCGGGCAACCTCGAATCGATCACCCGCCAGATGGCCCAGCGCGGCATCAACATCGTCCGGGTGCCCATCTCCACGCAACTGCTGCTGGAGTGGAAGGCCGGGCAGACGATCCGGCCGAACGTCAACACGTACGTCAACCCGGAGCTGGAGGGCCTGAACAACCTCCAGGTCTTCGACCACTGGCTCGCCCTGTGCGAGAAGTACGGGTTGAAGGTCATGCTCGACGTGCACAGCGCCGAGGCGGACAACTCCGGCCACGTCTATCCGGTGTGGTGGAAGGGCAGCATCACCCCGGAGCTGTTCTTCCAGGGCTGGGAGTGGATCACCACCCGCTACCGGACGAACGACACCATCGTCGCGATGGACATCAAGAACGAGCCGCACGGGACCCCGAACGACCCCCAACGGGCCAAGTGGGACTCCAGCACCGACCAGGACAACTTCAAGTACGCGTGCGAGACGGCGGGCCGGCGGATCCTGGCCATCAACCCGAACCTGCTGATCCTCTGCGAGGGCATCGAGATCTACCCGCGCGCCGGTGCCACCTGGAACTCGCCGAACACCAACCCCGACCGCAGCCCCAACTACCACTACAACTGGTGGGGCGGCAACCTGCGCGGCGTCGCCGAGCACCCGGTCAACCTCGGTGCCCAGCAGGACCAGCTCGTCTACTCGCCGCACGACTACGGACCGCTGGTGTACGAGCAGCCGTGGTTCGCCGGCGACTTCGACAAGGACTCGCTGACCAACGACGTGTGGCGGCCCAACTGGTTCTACATCCACGAGCAGAACATCGCGCCGCTGCTGATCGGGGAGTGGGGCGGCCGGCTGGGGCAGGACGCCCGGCAGGACCGCTGGATGGCCGCGCTGCGCGACCTGATGATCGAAAACGGCATCCACCACACGTTCTGGTGTCTCAACCCCAACTCCGGTGACACCGGGGGGCTGCTGCTCGACGACTGGGCCAGCTGGGACGAGACGAAGTACAACCAGATGCTCAAGCCGGCGCTGTGGCAGCACAACGGCAAGTTCGTCGGCCTCGACCACCAGGTGCGCCTCGGCGGCACCGACTCCACCACCGGCATGAGCCTCGCCGAGCGCTACGCCGGCGGGCCCGGCCCCGGTGACACCACCGCGCCGACCGCCCCCGGACGACCGACCGCCACCGACGTGACCGCCACCGCGGCCACGCTGAACTGGGCGGCGGCCACGGACGACGTGGGTGTCACCTCGTACGAGGTGCTGCGGGCCACCGGATCGGGAGCGGCCACCGTGGTCGGCACGGTCTCCGGAACCACCTACCGGGCGACCGGGCTGAGCGCCTCGACCAGCTACACCTTCACCGTGCGGGCCCGCGACGCGGCCGGAAACGTCTCGGCGGCCTCGCCGGCGCTGACCGTCACCACTCCGGCCGGCAACGACAACGGCGACGGCGGGTGTGCCGCGACGTACCGGGTCACCAGCTCGTGGCAGGGTGGCTACCAGGCGGAGGTCACCGTCCGGAACACCGGTACGGCGGCCATCTCCGGTTGGACGGTCACCTGGACCGCCCCCGCCGGCACCACGATCGCGTCACTGTGGAACGGCCGGCTCACCACCTCCGGCACCACGGTGACGGTGCGCAACGAGCCCTACAACGGGCAACTCGCCGCCGGCGCCAGCACCACCTTCGGGCTGACCGGCAGCGGATCGGGTACGCCCTCCGGGTTGACCTGCGCCGCGTCCTGACCCGGCGGCGTCCCCTGCTCCACCTGCGGATCGTGGGTGGAGCAGGGGCCGTCCGGGGGCGTGACGCCACCTCGGACGGCCCCGCGCGGCCCGGGCCTGGGTGGGCCGCGTCACCGCGTTCGCATCGCCGGGCGCCGGGTCAGGCCAACCGGATGGCGTCACCGTCGACGGTGACGTTCGCGGCGGGCAGCGGTGCTCCCGCCGGGCCACTGCGTACCGAGCCGTCAGCGATGTCGAACACGCTGTTGTGGCAGGCGCAGACGATGGTGCCGTCGGAGACCGAGGTCACCGTGCAGCCCTGATGGGTGCAGGTCGCCGAGTACGCCTTGATGATTCCGTCGGTCGGCTGGGTCACCACCACGCCGGCGTCGGCGAAGATCGCGCCGCCACCGACCGGGATGTCGGCGAGGGTGGCCAGTGCCGGTGGGCCGGCGTCCGCGCCGTCGTCGCCCGGGGTGGCGGTGCCGGAGGGGTCGGCACCGGAGGTGCCTGACGGGTCGGCGCCGGCGGTGCCGGCGGGCGGTGCGGCCGGTGGCGCCGCCGTCGGCTGACCGTACGTCGCGCAACCGGCCAACGCGGCCACACCCACCGCGCCGGTACCGGCCAGCAGGGCGCGTCGCGACCGGCAGCAGTCAGCCTGCTCGTGGTTCATCTGCGGTGCCTTGCCTTTCCGGTGATGATCAGAACTGGATGCCGAACGTGGTGAAGTACCAGACCGAGGAGGTCAGGAAGATCCCGATCAGGGCGACGAACACGACCCCGCCGACCGTGGGGAGCACCCAACCGGCGAGGCCCCGCTTGGGCAGGGTCAGCATCTTGGTGGCGAACGCCCCGAAGAAGAAGCAGCCCAGCAGGGAGTGCAGCAGCGTACGGGTGTCGTAGTCGGCGAAGCCGAGCGCGTAGAGGCAGTGCACCGCGACCGGCACGGTGAGCAGGAACGCGATCCGTCCCGACCAGCGGTGCGCCGCGCCGGCCCAGGACGGGGAGAAGCCACCGAGCCGACCCCACATCGCCAGCGCGGACAGCAGTTGGATGACGGCGAAGAACGCCGCCCCGGTGCCGAGCCACACCTTCACCGTCAACGGCGAGGAGAAGCCGGCCACGTTCACCGCGATGCCGGTGGGGGTGTGGGTACGCCCGTAGACGCCGAGTGCCACCGCCACCCCGGCCCCGACGACGAGCGGCACCAGCAGCGAGGGCCGCCGTCTCGGTGCGCTCGGCGGCGGGGCGCCGAAGTCGCGCATCACCTCGATGGTGGGCTCGGACGCCCGGCGGGGCACGGTGCGTGCCCCGCCCTGCCGATGCTGGGACATCACCGCGCCCCGGGAATGACCGGTTCGGCGACGAGGGTGACGCCGTCGACCACCGTGCTGTTGAAGGCGGGGTCCAGCGGCGGAGCCGGGATGGGCTTGCCGTTCCAGGTGACGATGCCGATCTGGGTGCCGTCGGGCAGCATGATCCAGCCGCCGTCGAAGCCGGCCTCACGGGTCTCGTCGGTCACCCGGTAGATCGCCGGCGCGGTACCCGACCCGGACTTCACCACCGCCTCGTCGGTCGACGTGTCATCGGGTCGGGCGGTGAACTTCCAGCGCCGTACGCCGACGACCATCTCACCGCTGGCACGGTCGCCCCGGATGACACCGGTCAGCTTCGCGTCCTTGCCGGTCAGCTCGATCCTGCCGTCGCGCACCGTACCGGACAGCCACAGCTCCATGCTCCGACCGTCGCAGACGTACGCCTCGGCCTTGCCGTCGGTGACGGTGATGGCGATGGTGGCCCCGTTCTCGAGTTCACCGATCCAGTTCTGCTCGACCGACGTCACCTCGGTGCCGGCCGACGAGCCGTCCGGGTCCGTCGGTGGCGAGGTGCCGGCCGGTCGGCGGGCGTCGGCGTCGCTCGGTTCCTCGTCGGGCGCGGCCGCGTCGGGGTCCACCTCGGCGTCGGCATCCGCCGCCTCGTCGGCGGGTGGGGCCGGCGCGGCGGCCGGTGCACCGCCGCCGGCGGCGGGTTGGGTGCCCGGCGGGGATGCCTGTGCACTCATCGTGAACAGCACGGCAGCCGTCACCGCCCCCGACAGGAGGGTGAGCAACGGGGTCAGGCGCTTCATGGGCCACTCCCTTCGCACAGAGGTACGGGCGGAGGTGGTGGATGGGTTCAATCAGGTGCCGGGAAACCTCTCGCGGGATGTCGCCAGTGCCCGGTTAGGCCATGTTTTCTCGTCCCTCGCGTGGGATAACCGCAAATCAGCAACATCGGTGAATGTCACTTCCATGTCACATGTCATCCAGTGACAGGATGCATCCAAAGCGATAAGCTTCCGGTCGTTGGATCCGTCGGTGCGGGGACCGGGGATCCGATGTCTTGCCTGGTAGTCGAGCTGTCCGGGGTGCCAATCGAAGGCTGGAGGGCGGACCGGCGTCCGCTCCGTGGGTCGGGATTCGTGGGATCGAGAGCCCTTTCGGGCGCGGTTTAACGCGACGGCAACATCAAGGCATGGCTGGGGGAAGCGCGTGCTTGTCGTACGGTCGTTGGTGCGTGGAGTCGGACGCCCGTGGCCGCCTCGGACGGCGGTGCTCGCCGGGGTCGGAGGCACCCTGGGTATCGGAGCGGTGGGCTCCATCGCACTGCTGGTCGGTACGCCCCTGCTGATCGCTCCGCTGGGCTCCACCTGCATGATGATCTTCGGGGCGCCGCAGGCGCCGTTCGCCCAGCCGCGCAACGTCCTCGGTGGACACACGATCTGCACCCTGGTCGGTCTGCTCGGCGTACGCGTGCTGGGCAACGCCCCGTGGACGATCGCCGCCGCGGTCGGCCTGGCCATGGCCCTGATGGGACTGACCCGGTCGTTCCACCCGCCGGCCGGCGGCGACACCGTGCTGGTGATGCTGGCGCAGCCCGGATGGCTGTTCCTCTTCGTACCTGTCCTGCTCGGCTGCGTGATCCTGCTCGGCATCGCGATGGCCTTCCACAACGCGCACTCCGCCGGTTCCTATCCGGTCTCCTCGGTGCCGACCCGCCGGGAGGTGATCGCCGCCGAGGAGTGAACAGACCGGCCGGCGGGTGGCACCCGACAGGCAGGGACAGGCCGCATCGTCGTGTCCACGTTGATCTTCCATTCCGTATGTATGACCACCGCATGTCGAGACGGGAGTGACGAGCAGATGCAGCAGGGGGAGACCGGACCGAGCCTGTCGCTCGGGCAGGAGAGGTCCTGGTTCATCGATCAGTACGTGGACGCGCCGGTAGAGGTGCTGGTGGAGCAGGTGCGGCTGCGTGGCCCGCTGCGGGCGGCCACGCTCGCCGCCGCGCTCGGCGACGTGGTCGCCGCCGAAGCCGTGCTCGGCCTGGCGATCGGCACCGACCAGGGCCGGGCCGACCGTCGGGCGGCGGCGCCGGTTCCGGCGGCGCTGGCCGGCGCGGACCTGTCCGGGCTGTCGGACACCGAACGCGAGGAGGCGGTCCGGCGAGCCGTCGGGCGGGCCGGCGAGACCCGGTTCGACCTCGGCCGTGGCCCGCTGATCCGCGCCGAGCTGCTGCGCCTGGCGGCCGACGAACACCTGCTGCTGCTGATCGCCCACCGCGCCGTGGTGGACCCGGCCTCCCTCACTCTTGTCGTCGCCCGTCTCGGTGCGGCCTACCGGGCCCGGCTCGCCGAACCGTCCGCGCCGGCCGACACCACCGTCCGGGACGAGTTCGCCGGTTTCGCGCAGCGGGAACGCGCCGCGGCGGAGGCGGCCCGGGTGGTCGCTGGTGCCGCCTGGCGGGAGTACCTCGCCGACGTCGCCCCGCTCGAGCTGCCCACCGACCGGATCCGCCCGGTGCAACCTCACTATGCGGCCGGCACCGCCGACCTGCGGCTGCCGCCGGTGCTGCACGAGCAGGTGGAGAACCTGGCCGCCCGGCTCGGCGTGGCCTCGGCCGACGTGCTGCGGGCGTGCTTCCAGGCCCTGCTGCACCGCTGGTCCGGCCAACCGGTGCTGGCGCTGGGAGTCAGCGACGAGCGCCGGACGCCGGACACCGCCGGCCTGGTGGGACCGGTGGCGACCTGGCGGGTGCTGCGCAGCGAGACCGACGAGCACACCCCGTTCGCCGCGCTGTGCGCCCCGTCCGACACCCCCGAGCCGCTGCCGTTCGAGACGCTCGTCGAGGAGGTGCGTCCGCCCCGCGATCCGGCTCGCAGCCCGTTGTTCCAGGCGGCGTTCACCGCACGCCGGGCCACCGCCGCGACCGACTGCTTCGGCGAGCTCACGGTGCTGGCGCAGACCCTCGTACCGGCCGCGGCCACCCTGCCCGACCTGGCGCTGCTGGCCCAGCCCGACCCGGGCGGCACCCGGCTCACCCTGACCTGGCGGGCCGACCTGTTCGACCCGACGACCACCGAGCGGATGCTCGGCCACTACGTGAACCTGCTGCGTGCCGCGGTCGCCGACCCGGACACCGCGGTGCACCGACTGAACATCCTCGACGATGCCGAGCGGGCCCGGTTGCTCGACGAGTTCAACCGCACCGACGCGCCGTTCCCGCAGGACGTCACCGTGCACGAGTTGTTCGAGGAGCAGGTGCTGCGTACGCCGGACGCCCGGGCGGTCACCATCGAGGGGCGGCACCTGACCTACCGCGAGCTCAACGAGCAGGCCAACCGGCTCGCCCACCGGCTGCGGGCCGGTGGCGTCGGGCGGGGCACCCTGGTCGCCCTCTGCCTGGAACGCTCGCTCGAACTCATGGTCGCCGTGGTGGCGGTGCTGAAGTCCGGCGGCGCGTACGTGCCCCTCGACCCGGCGTACCCGACGGACCGGCTGGCCTTCATGCTGGCCGACACGCAGGCCCGCTTCCTGGTCACCCAGCAGCGGCTGCGTGAGCTGGCACCGGTCGGCGACGACGTCGCGGTGCTCGTGCTCGACGACCCCGCCGACGCGGCGTCGTTGGCCGCGCAGCCCACCGACAACCCGGTGAACGTCAACACCGCCGACGACCTGACCTACATCGTCTACACCTCGGGTTCGACCGGCCGGCCGAAGGGAGTCGAGACGATCCACCGGGGGGTCGTCCGTCTGGTCATCAACACCGACATCCTCGAACTCGACGAGCGGACCAGCTACCTGCAGATCTCCCCGCTGTCCTTCGACGCCTGCACGCTGGAGATCTTCGGGCCGCTGCTCAACGGCGGACGGGTGGTGCTGCTGCCGCCCGGGGTGCCGACCCCGGCCCGGGTCGCGCGCACCGTCCGCGAGCAGGGCGTGGACACCCTCTGGCTGGTCGCGCCGCTGGCGAACCTCACCATCGACACCCACCTGGAGGATCTGCGCGACCTGCGCCAGTTCATGGCCGGCGGGGACGTGCTGTCGCTGCCGCACATCCGTCAGGTGCTGGAGCGGCTGCCGCACGTGTCGATGGTCAACGGGTACGGGCCGACCGAGGTGACCGCCTTCAGCGTCAGCCACCGGATCACCTACGTGGACCCGGACTGGCCGTCGATCCCGATCGGGCGGCCGATGCACAACACCACCGCCTACATCCTCGACCCGCTGGGCCAGCCGGTACCCGTCGGGGTGTGGGGCGAGCTGTACCTCGGCGGCCCCGGCGTGGCGCTCGGCTACCACAACCGTCCCGACCTCAACGCCGAGCGGTTCCTGCCGGACACCTTCCGCCCGGGCGACGGTCACCGGCTCTACCGCACCGGCGACCGGTGCCGCTGGCTGCCCGACGGCACCATCCAGTTCCACGGCCGGCTGGACACCCAGGTGAAGATCGACGGGCTGCGGGTCGAACTCGGCGAGATCCAGAGTGCGGTGGCCGACGACGAGTCGGTCGCCGCCGCCGTGGTGACCGCACCGGTGATCGGCACGCGGCGCACGCTCGTGGCGTACGTCGTGCCGGCCGACGGGCACACCTTCGACCCCGCCGCGGTGCGGGCCCGGGTGGCGGCCGCGCTGCCCAGTGTCATGGTGCCGGCCCACTACGTCACGATTCCCACCATCCCGCTGACTCCGAACAACAAGGTCGACTTCCGGGCGTTGCCCGCGCCGGAGCTGGCGGCCGGCGCGGCGCACCGACCGCCGGAGACCGGCACCCAGCAGACCGTCGCCGAGATCTGGCAGGAGATCCTCGGTGTGCCGTCGGTCGGTCTCGACGACAACTTCTTCGAGCTGGGTGGCCACTCGCTGCGTGCCGTACCGATGATCGCGGCGGTTAGCATGCGGTTCGGCGTGGACCTGGCGGTTCAGGACATCTTTGAGGTACCCGTTCTGGAAGCGCTCGCGACGCGTATCGAGGAGCGCATGCTGGAGGCCATTCCCGCGGAGGAGCTGGAGCGTATGTTCGCAGATATCGGCGGCTGAGGCCGCAATTGCGGGTCGGGGTCGGGTGGGCCGCACCCACCCCCGACCGCACAATTGTCACGGCACCCGACGGCTAACCTTGTGCGCCACTGAGCGCCACCCGCCGCCGGGATAGTCGAGCACCATTCCATTGGCGTCGACCGTCAATTTGTAGCTGCCGTATCGGCCCTTGTACCGATAGGTGTCGCGGTCGATCCGCTGGTATCCCTGTTCGACGGCGCGTACGCCGAACGAGGGCACCTGGATCCACAGCACCCGGGCGGTGGCCTCGGCGCCGACGGCCAGATCGAGCCGTCGGATGGTCAGGCCGTTCGTGGCCGGGGTAACCGCCAGATCCACGTCCTCGCAGGGAAACGGCAGGTCGAGGGGGCCGTCGGCGGAGTGCCAGCGACCCTCGTCGTCGGCGTGCAGCGCCAGCGTGCGTAACCCGGTCGGCTCGTCCACCTCGATCCGGACGGACCGGGACCGCCGCGAGGCGTCCGTCTCGACGAGGTAGGTGGCACTGGTCGGTCCGCCCCTGCCTCGGTACAGGGCGGTTCCCGACAGCCGGAAGCCGGTCGGCGTCCGGTCGAGTTTGCCCATTTCCAGGAACAGTCGGTCGGACCGTTCCCAACTGGTCGTACTTAGTCTCTCCAAATCGGACATGCCGGAGATTCTAGTTCCTCGATTCTCCACTGGCGCAAGGGGCCGGTCGGTTGTACCGTCGTTGTCGGAGCGCGATGAGCAGCGATGAGACATTCGCTTCCTGGTACGCCCATGTTTGGCAGTCCAGTTCGGCGACTACTTTCGGTCACATAATTGACGGCGGTTCCGGGCCGACTCCACGAAGGTGGATTCGGTTCGGTGTAGGGCCGTACCCGAATGCCCTTTCCCGCTGCTGAACCAGAAAGGGGAAAGCCGTGTCAGTGCCGAGCGTCGGCGACGCACCCACCTTCGTGGCGACCGCTGACCACGACAGCATGCGACAGCTCCGGACGTTGATCGACGACGTGTTGGGCGTCCTGGAGGACGTGGGCAAGGGACGGGCCAACCCGGTGGCGCCGGGCGGCCCGACGGCCGTCCGGGCGTACGCGGACGACGTGCTCGCCGAGCCGTTGCTGCCGGCGACCGGCGGCAACCCCGCCGAGGTGCTGCGCAAGCTCGTCGAGGCGTACGCCAACTGGTCGGTGGACGTCAGCCACCCCGCGACGGTGGCCCGGATGCAGTGCCCACCCACCGCGGTCGCCGTCGCCGCCGACCTGGTCGCCGGCGCGCTCAACCAGTCGATGCACGCGTGGGAGGCGGGCCCGTTCGCGCTGGAGCTGGAGCGTCGGCTGATCGAGGACCTGGCCACCCTGGTCGGCTACGGCGCCGACGCGGGTGGCACCCTGACCGCCGGCGGAAGCATCTCCAACGTGATGGCCATGCTGATCGCCCGCGACGAGGCGTACCGCCGTCGACTCGGCCGGTCCACCTTCGACAGCGGGTTGGCCGTCGGTGGCGTCCGTCCGGTGGTGCTGTGCACCGAGACGGTGCACTTCTCCGTCGACCGGGGCGCGAGCATCGCGGGCATCGGCGCGGACGGCATCATCCGGGTACCCGCCGACGAGCTGGGCCGGATGATCCCCGCCGAGGCCGACCGGATCCTGCGCGAGCTGCCGTCGGACTGCCTGCCGGTGATGCTCTTCGTCTGCGCCGGTTCCACCGACTTCGGCTGGGTGGATCCGCTGCCCGAGCTGGCGCGGGTGGCTCGCGAGCATGGTGTGTGGCTGCACGCCGACGCCGCGTACGGCGGTGGGGCGCTGTTCTCCGAGCGGCTGCGGCCGCTGTTCGACGGGCTCGCCGAGGCCGACTCGGTCACCCTCGACCTGCACAAGTTCGGCTGGGTACCGGCGTCGGCCGGGGTGTTCCTGACCCGGGACGCGGCCATGTTGGACCATCTCGCCGTCCAGCAGACCAGCCTCAACTCGCCGGACGACGTGGCCGAGGGCTTCGTCGGCCGCTACGGGCACTCCATCCAGGCCACCCGCCGCTGCGACGCGCTCAAGATTGCCGCCACCCTGCGGGCGTACGGCCGCGACGGCATCGGCGCCATGGTCGACGCCTGCCACGAGCTGTCCCGGTACGGCGCGGCGCGGGTCGCTCGGGAGGCGAAGCTCGAACTGGCCGCGGAGCCGGTGCTCAGCACCGTGCTGTTCCGTTACCTGCCCGGCGACGGGAGCGATCTCGACGCGTTCAACAGCAGCCTGCGGCGGCAGTTGATGCGGGACGGGCACGCCATGCTCGCCCGGGTCTTCCTGCCGCGCCCCGGCGGCGGCAAGGACGTGTGGCTCAAGCTCATGCTGCTCAACCCCGACACCACCGGTGAGCAGCTCGACCAGGTTATCGACGACGTGCTGGCCGCGGGTGCGGCGCTGGAGGCGGCGGGCCGGTCCTGACGCCCCTTCCGCAGAGATCCGTCAGGGAGCGCAACGATGGTGATGCAGCAACACGGTACGACGCTCGCCTACACACCGGCGGACGAGTCGGTGTCGATCCGTGACTCGATGAACGTCCTGCCCCGGGTACTGGCGATGCCGCTGACGTTCCTCACCGGCAAGCCACACACCGGTCAGCGGCCGGTACGGCTCACGCCCGGATTCCATCTCTGGGCGGCGACGGCCTCGATGATCGGTGGACTGGCGGTCAGCTGGGTCGCGCTGGCGACCGGCGGTTGGTGGCTGCTGCTTCTGCTGCTGGGCTGGTCGATGACGCTGCACGGGGCCCGGAACCTGCGGATGATGATGTACCACCAGGCGGCGCACCGGAACATGTGGGCCCGCCCCCGCCGGGACCGGGTGGTCGGTCGGCTGGTCGCCGCCGCGCTCATGGTGCAGGACTTCGACCGCTACAGCACCGAGCACGTCATCGACCACCACGCGGTGCATCACATGACCGTCCGCGACCCCACCGTCCAGGCGTTCCTGATCGGTCTGGAACTGCGGCCCGGGATGACCCGACGGCAGATGTGGCGGCACCTCGTCCGGCACAAGCTGCTGTCCCCGGCGTTTCACCTGAACTTCCTGCTGGGCCGGATCCAGTCCTACTTCGCCCCGGCCAGCCGGACGCTGCGGGTGGCGACCGTGGCGGGCTACGCCACCGTGGTCGCGGCGGCCGTCCTGCTCGACATGTGGGTCTTCCTGCTGGTCGCCTGGGTGCTGCCGATGACGGTCTTCTACCAGATCAGCAACACCCTGCGGCTGTGCGTCAAGCACACCTTCCCCGGCCCGGAGGTCACCCAGCGGCGCGGTCGGGATTACTTCGCCAGTCTCACCAACGCCATCCTGATCGGGGAGCGCGCGCCGGCCGACCGGTCGGGTGGGCCGCTGCGCCGCGCCGGCCGGTGGCTGCGCTGGTCGCTGCGGATGCTGGTGGTGCACCTGCCGGCACGGTACCTGGTGCTCACCGGCGACACGGTGGTGCACGACTTCCACCACCGGCACCCGATGAGCCGCGACTGGGCCAACTACATCTTCGCCCGGCACGCCGACATCGAGGCGGGACATCGCGGATGGCCGCCGTACCGCGAGGTGTGGGGCCTGGTCCCGGCGATCAACCTGGTCTTCGACTCGCTGGGCCGGGCCGATCCACAGGAGTACGACCGGGCCCGGATCGCTCAGGTCAGCGGGCGCAGCGTCTTCTCCGCCTTCGACGACTGACGGCCGGCACGCACTGCGCACATCGGGAGGTACGACGACATGTCCAGTCGCAAGACCCAACGAACCGTCATCATCGGGGTGGCCCGCAGCGACGCCCACGCGGTGGCCAACCATCTCATCGCGATGCGGCTGCGCGAAGCCGGCTTCTGCGTCGTCAACCTGGGCGTCTGCACGCCGTTGGAGGACTTCGCCGACGCGCTGGTCGCCCACCCGGACGCCGAGGCGGTGCTGATCGGCAGCCTCAACGGCCACGCGTACGAGGATCTGCGTGACCTGCCGGCGCTGCGGGCCGCCGGACGCCTGCACTGCCCACTGATCGTCGGCGGGAACCTCTCGGTGGGCAGTCACAAGGACGGCGACGAGCGGGAACGGCTGTTGAGTCTCGGCGTCGACCACATCCTCGACGAGGCCGACCAGATCCCGCTGCTGCTGGACCTGCTGCACGCCGCCCGGGCCACCCCGCTGACCGGTGTCTGACCTACCCGAGCTCGACGTCGAGCCACGAGTCGCGGCCATGCTGCCGCCCTGGACGGAGACCATGCAGTACATCCGCAAGTCGCCGAAGCGAGCACCGGTGGAGGTGCTGCGGGCCGCGGCCGCGCGCGGCCGGCCGGTGGTGCAGCCCCGCTGCGGCGTCGGCGGACACGACGAGATGCGGACCCTGCTGACGACTCTGGAACGGAGCGCCCGGCCCGGCATCCTGACCATCACCATCGACTCGTTCACCCGGCTCAAACAGTTCCGCACCGCGGCCCAGACGTTGCAGCGCGAGCCGGCGGACCTCAACGGCTACCCGCTGGTCACCCACGGCTGGCGGCGCGGCCGGGAACTCAACGAGTCGGTGGACGCCCCGATCGAGGTCCGGCACGGCTCACCCGACCCGCGTGAGCTGTTCGCGGTCTCGCTGGCCTCGGGGTTCACCTCGTTCGAGGGCGGCGGGATCGACTACAACCTGCCGTACTCCAAGGACGTGTCACTGACCCGGTCCCTGGCGGCGTGGGCGCAGGTCGACCGGCTCTGCGGGTTGCTCGCCGAGGAGGGGGTGATCGTCGACCGGGAACTGTTCGGCACCCTCACCGCCGTACTGGTGCCCCCGTCGGTGAGCCTGGCGGTCTGCGTCCTGGAGGCGCGCGCGGCGAGCCTGGCCGGGGTGCGCTGCCTGTCCATCGCGTATCCGCAGGGCGGCGAGGTGCACCAGGACATCGCCGCCCTACGCTCGATCCCGGTACTGGCCCGCCGGTACCTGCCGGAGAACGTGGAGATCTTCCCGGTCCTGCACGAGTTCATGGGCGTCTTCCCGGCCGACCCGGACGTCGCCGACGCCCTGATCCTGTACGGCGGGCTCACCGCCCGACTCGGCGGCGCCGCCAAAGTGATCAACAAGACGAACCAGGAGGCCCGCGGCATCCCCGACGCGCAGGCCAACGTGGCCGGCATCCGCACCGCCGCGCTGGCCTGCACCGACCTGCTCGATTTCGTACGGGTCGACGAGGCGACGGTCGAGGAGGAGACCTACTGGCTGCAACGCGAGGTCGCCGAGCTGGTCGAACCGGTGCTGGCCGCCCCGGACCTCGCGGCGGCGATCGTCGACGCCTTCGCCGACGGACGGCTCGACATCCCGTTCAGTGCCAGCGTGCACGCCCGATCGGAGGTGATCCCCAAGCGGGACGCCACCGGCGCAATCCGCTATCTCAACCCGGGCCGGCTGCCGTTCAGCCGGCCCACCCTGCGCCGCAACGAGCAGTGTCTGCGGGTGGACCGGGCCAGCCTCAGCCGCCGGCTGATCGACGAGATCCGCTCCGACATCAACTTCTTCCTGCACGCGGAGCGACGGTTCCAGGCGGACCGCGCGACGGTCGAGTGCCCCGGCCCGGCCACCGCCGGACCGGGCGCCGCCGCGAGTTCGGGAGGTGTCCGATGATGACCACCGTCCTGCTGGATCCGGACGAGGTGACCCGGGCCGCGCTCGGCGCGGGCGAGGCGGCCACCGCACAGCTGCGCTTCCAGCCCGCGCTGCACCGGCTGGTCCGGGCGATCAACGAGGAGGCGCAGCTCACGCCCGACGGGGCACGGGTGGCGCGGGACTCGTTGGTGAACGCGCTGCGCGTCCAGCAGCGGCTGGCCGCCCGACAGCGGTCGTCGACGGAGCCGCCGCCGGCCGTGACCGTGGTGACCGGACTGCACCGCACCGGCACCACCCTGCTGCAACTGCTGCTCGCCGCGCATCCGCGGGTGCGCGCGCCGCAGCTGTGGGAGCTGCTGGCACCGGCCGCGACGCAGCCGCCGGAGGAACTGGTGGCCGCGGCCGACCGATACGTGACGGAGTACCACCGCGCCGCCCCGGCCTTCGCCGCGATCCATCCGCTGCATCCGCGCAAGCCCGAGGAGTGCCACCGGCTGATCGCCAACAGTTTCCACTCCGAGATCTTCGGCCTGCGCTACCACGTGCCCGGATACCTCGACTGGCTGTCCCGTCAGGACCACACCGCGGCGTACGGGTTGCACCGGGAACAGCTCACCGCGATCGTCGGCTGCGGCGCGGGCCGGCACGTGGTGCTCAAATGCCCGTTCCACCTGTGGCACGCCGCGGATCTGGCCGGCACCTACCCGCAGGCCCGGGTCGTCCGGCTGCACCGGGATCCGGTGACCACGGTCGCCTCGGTGTGCAGTCTCACCCGGACGGTGCGGGCGGCGCGTTCCCGGCACGTCGACCCGTACGAGATCGGTGCCTTCTGGCTGGACCGCACCGCCGCCGCCCTGCCGGGCCTGCGCGACCCCGAGGCGTTCGCCGGTCTGCCGGTGCTCGACCTGCGCTACCGGGACCTGGTGGCCGACCCGGTGACGACCGTCGGCCGGGTCTGCGAGTTCGCCGGGTTGCCGTTCGACGCGTCGGCCCAGCACGCCGTGCGGTCGGCGATCCGCACCGCCGCGCACACCGCTCCGGGCCGCCACCAGTACCGACTGAGCGACTACGGGCTCGACGCGGACGGCCTGCGCCGTCGCTTCGCCGACTACCGGGCCGCCTACCGACTGTGACCTTGTCCCATCTGGCACGAGCCGACCGCAGAAGGAGAGATGCCGTGACCACCACGACGAACGCCGAGGTTCCCGCGCCGCGCAACCCGCAGCCGACCGCACCGGCGAGCACTCCGATGGAGCTGGCGTTGCAGGAGATCGAGGCGGTGAACTCGGTCGCCGGCGAGAACCCCATCAAGATCGGCATCCTGTCGCCGATGAGCCGCCCCGGTGACGCGATGGCTGGCGTACTGGTCTCACGAGGTGCCCGCCTGGGTGCCGAGTACCTGCGTGAGCACGGCGGCGTACTGGGTGGACGCAACGTCTCGTTCATCGCGTACAACGACATGGCGACCGCCGCGGAGGAGGGTTTCCCACGCTCCGCGGTCGCGGGCATGGCGAAGCTCGCCATGGTCGACGAGGTGCTCGCCGTGCTGGGCCAGTGGCACCTGCGTACCACCCCGTGGGTGGCGGAGATGTGCGAGAAGATCGGCGTGCCGATGTTCGTCGAGAACGGGCACAGCACGGTGACCCACGGGCGGCGCACGATCTTCCGCACCTACTTCTCGATCGCCGACCGGGTGCCGCTGATGATGGACTGCCTGGCCGACATCGGTGCCCGCCGCATCGGCATGATCGCGCCCGACACGGTGTTCGGCAAGACCATGGCCGACACCCTCCAGCAGTACGGTGAGTCGCGGCACGGCATGGAGTTCCTCCGGTTCGACTTCGAGCAGGAGGTCGCGCTCGACTGGCGGGAGCAGCTGCGGCAGATCAAGCAGTGGCAGCCGGACGCGTTCATCAACGGCGGCCTCAACGTCGTCGCCGGTGGCGGCCCGGTCGGCAACAGCTACCACATCCTCCAGCAGGCCATCGAGCTCGGTCTGCTGCCGGCGGTGCCGATGATGGTGACGTTCGGTTTCCCGATGCGCTCGCAGGACTACTGGCGGATGGCCGGCGCGGGCGGCAACGGGGTGATGTGGCCGGCCACGAAGTTCCGTCCCTCGTGGTCGGAGATGACCCCGATCGGACGCTGGTTCACCGACCGGTTCATGCAGCGTTACGGGTTCGCACCGCCGGACACCTGCCTGAGCGCCTTCACCGACGTGACCATCATCGGCCAGGCGTTGCAGGTGGCCGGCACGGACAGCCGCGAAGGACTGCTCGACGCCCTGGAGTCCACCGAGTTCGACACCTGGCGGGGCCCGCTGCGCTTCGAGCGGGGCGCCGAGCACTGGCACCACAACCCGCCGGAGCTGGTGGTCATGCAGTACCAGACGGTCGGGCAGACCTTCGACGAGGCGGCGATCATCTACCCGCCGGCCCTGGCCGACAGCAAGTTCCGGTCCTCCGCAGCCGACGCGGAACTGCCGTGACAACGGCCCCGCAGGCGGCGGGCCGGGCGTCGCCGGCACCGCGCACCGTCGCCGCCACCGTGGTGGACACGCTGCTCGCGCACGGCGTGGACCGGGTCTTCTGCGTCGCCGGGGAGAGCTACCTGGCGGTGCTGGACGAGTTGCACGCCGCGTCGACGGTCGACGTGGTCACCAGCCGGCACGAGGCCTCCGCCGGCTTCGCCGCGGTGGCCGACGCGAAGCTCACCGGACGAGCGGGGGTGTGCCTGGTCAGCCGGGGCCCGGGAGCCACCAACGCGAGCATCGCGGTGCACTCCGCCTGGTACGACGCCACACCGCTGGTCCTGGTGGTCGGCCAGGTGCCCCGCTGCGACCTCGGCACCGAGGCGTTCCAGGAGGTCGACTACGCCCGCGCCTTCAGCGGGCTGGCCAAGGAGGTGCTGGTGCTGCTGGAGCCGGCCCGCACCGGTGAGTTCGTCGCCCGCGCGTTCCGCACCGCCCAGTCGGGCACCCCGGGACCGGTCGTGCTGGTGCTGCCCGAGGACGTGCTGGACCTGCCGGACCCCGTCGGCGCGGCACCGACCCGCTGGCAGCCCGGCGCGCCCGCGGCCGCCCCGGCCGATCTCGACCGGGTACGGGAGCTGCTGCACGGTGCGGAACGTCCCCTGCTGCTGGCCGGCGGCACCCTCGGCGGCGAGGCCGGGCGGCTGGCGTTGGCCGCCGCCGCCCACCGGCACCACCTGCCCGTGCTGACCAGCAACAAGCGGCAGGACCTGTTCGACAACCGGGACCCGTGCTACGCCGGTCACCTGCACAACAACACCCAGGAACGGCAGCGGACCCTGCTCGACCGCGCCGACCTGGTGCTGGCGGTCGGCACCCGACTCGACGACGTGACCACACTGTCGCGGCGGCTGCCGAGGCCCGGCAACCCGGCACAGGCACTGGTGCACGTCTACCCCGACCCGCAGCGGCTCGGCCGCACCCATCCGCCGACGGTCGGGCTGGCCGCCGACCCGGTGCAGTTCCTGCGGCAACTGGCCGACCTCGCACCGGCCGGGGTGGACGCGGGACGGGTCGGCTGGGTCGACGAGCTGCACCAGCTGGAGGTGGCCAAGGCCCGGTGGTCGCCGCACCCCAGCGACGACGGCCTGGCCTTCGGTGCGCTCGTCGCCGGGTTGGACGAGCTGACCGGCGGCGACGTGGTGGTGACCCTCGACTCCGGCACCTTCACCAGCTGGCTCTACCGCTACCTGCGGTTGACCGGCGACGCGCGGATGCTCGGCGTCGGTTCCAGCGCCATGGGTTTCGGGGTGCCGGGTGGGGTGGCCGCCGCGCTGCGTACCGGCCGGCCGACGGTGGTGATCGTGGGCGACGGCGGATTCCTGATGACCGGCTCCGAACTGGCCACCGCGGTGAGCCGCCGCCTGCCGTTGATCGTGGTGATCGCCAACAACGGCAGCTACGGCACCATCCGGGCGCACCAGGAGCGGGTGTATCCCGGCCGGGTCATCGCCACCGACCTCGACAACCCCGACTTCGTCGCGCTCGCCCGCGCGTACGGCGCGTTGGGGCTCGCGGTCACCACGGAACAGGACGTGGAGCCGTGCCTGGCCCGGGCGCTGGCCCACGGTGGGCCGGTGGTGGTCGACGTCCGCACCAGCCTGTCCTGGATCTCGGCGTACCGCCGGATGAGCGTGCGCGGCCCGGTGAGCATGGAGGTGGGTGTCGCGTGAACCTGCACGAATCCCTTACCGAGCTGATCGGTGACACCCCGCTGGTGCGCCTGCGCAGCGTGGTGCCGCCCGGCTCGGCCCCGCTCTACGCCAAGGTGGAGTACCTGAACCCGGGCGGCTCGGTGAAGGACCGCATCGCCCTGCGGATGGTGGAGACGGCCGAGGCCGACGGCCTGCTGCGGCCCGGCGGGACCATCGTCGAGCCCACCTCCGGCAACACCGGGGTCGGGCTGGCCATCGTGGCCCAGCAGAAGGGCTACCACTGCGTCTTCACCTGCCCCGACAAGGTGTCCCGGGACAAGATCGACGTGCTGCGGGCGTACGGGGCGGAGGTGGTGGTGTGTCCCGCCGCCGTGCGGCCCGAGCACCCGGACTCGTACCGCAGCGTGGCCTCCCGGATAGCCACCGAGCGGCCCGGCGCGGTCCAACTCAACCAGTACGCCAACCGCAGCAACCCGGATTCGCACTACCACACCACCGGACCGGAGCTGTGGCGGCAGACCGAGGGCCGACTGACGCACTTCGTCGCCGGAATCGGCACCGGCGGCACGATCTCCGGTGCCGGGCGCTACCTGCGGGAGGTCTCCGGCGGGACGGTGCGGATCATCGGCGTCGACCCGGACGGCTCGATCTACTCCGGTGGCACCGGGCGGCCGTACCTGGTGGAAGGGGTGGGCCAGCCGAGCCGCCCGGACTCCTACGACCCGTCGGTGGTCGACGAGGTCATCGCGGTCACCGACCAGGAGTCGATCCTGATGACCCGCCGGTTGGCCCGCGAGGACGCCCTGCTCACCGGCGGCTCCGGTGGGATGGCCGCCGCCGCGGCGGTGCGGGTCGCCGCCGCGGCCGGACCGGAGGCCCTCGTCGTCGTGCTGCTGCCGGACTCCGGCCGTGGCTACCTGTCCAAGATCTTCAACGACGACTGGCTCGCCGGCCTGGGCCTGTACGACCCACCCACCGACCAGCCGAGGGTGCGCGACGCCGCGACCGGTGGACATCCGCCGCTGATCCGGCCGGACGAGACCCTGGCCAACGCGGCGAAGCTGCTGCGCGACGCCGACACCACGCATTTGCTGGTCAGTGCGGCGGCGCCGCCGCTGCGGCTGGCGGAGATCCTGGGGTGCGTCACCGAGGCGACGCTCGCCGGTGCGTACGCCGCCGGCGCCGGCGCCGACGACCTGGTCGGCGATCACCTGAGTCCGCCGCCGCCGCAGGTCGGCGCCGGCACGCCGTTGCCGGACGTGGTTCCGATGCTGTCCGAGCCGTCGACCGCCGTGCTGGTGGTCGACGGAGGACTCCCGCGTTGCCTGCTGACCGCCCGCTGCCTGGTCGCGTACCTGGGCGAGGGTGGGGGCGTGCGCGGGTCCGCACCATCATCGCGGGGGAAGCCGTGAACGCTGTCATCGAGTACGTGGACCCGATCGAGGGGTTCCGGGGCTGGCTGGTCTACGACGGGTTGGACTGCCGGCTGGCCGCCGGTGGTTGCCGGGTGAAACCCGGGCTGACCGCGGCGGAGCTGGGCGAACTGGCCTCCCGGATGACCCTCAAGGAGCGGCTGCTGGGCATCAACGTCGACGGCGCGAAATGCGGCATCGACTACGACCCGAGGGCACCGGGCAAGGCGGCGGCGCTGCGTCGCTTCCTCCGCTTCCTGCGCGGGCAGCTGATGACCCGGTTCAGCATGGGCTGCGACATGGGCACCCAGTGGGACGAGTTGGAACAGCTCGCCCTGCTGGAGGGCATCCCGTCGATCAAGTACGCCGTCCGGGGCGCCCAGGAGTTCAGTGAGGCGGAGTTCGTCGCCCGGATGGGCCTGCTCGACCAGCACGTCGGCGCGCTGACCCTGGCCCAGCGCCGCGCCGGGCACGCCCTGGCCCAGGCGGCGGTGATGGCCGCCCGGGCCAGTGCCCTGCCGGGTCCGCTCTCCTGCACGCTGCAGGGGTTCGGCAACCTGGGACGCGCGGCGGCGTACACCCTGGCGCAGGAGGGCGTACGGATCACCGGGATCGCCGACGAGTACGGCTGCGTCGCCGACCCGCGCGGCCTGGACGTCGCCGCGATGCTGGCCGAGCCGGCCGGCACGCCGGTGTCGCAACTGGCCCGGCACGCCCGACGGATGCCCGCTGCCGCGCTGCTCGACCTCCCCACCGACCTGGTCCTGCTCGCCGCCGGCGCCGACGGGTTGCCGGCGGAGCGGGCCGACCGGCTGCCGGCACCGGTGGTGGTGGTCGGTGCCAACTGCGGGCTCAGCCCGCAGGCGGAGCACGCGCTGCACCGGGCGGGGGTACTCGTGGTGCCCGACTTCGTCGGCGGCATCGGCGGATCGGCCTCGATGGAGGCGCTGTTCGGGCCCACCCGCTGTCCGAGCCCGCGCGGGGTGCTCGACGGCGTGACGGAGCTGATGGGTCAGCTCGTCGACCACCTGACCGACGAGGCCCGCCGCCGGGGCCTCCCGCTGCGCCAGGTCGCGTACGACACGGCCGCCGCCGCCCACGTGACCCCCGATCAGCCGCCGTACGGCACCAGCCCCTTCCTCACCCGACCACTGACCGCGACCAGCCGATCCGTTCGTCGCTGAACCACGGAGGCACCGATGTCCGTCACCCACGCCCATTCGGTCGAGACCTGCCGCCACGAGCGGGGCCACATCACCGACTCCCGCTTCTACGGCAACCGCTACGCGACCGCCGCCAGCCGGCGGATCTACTGCGACGTCTGTCGCAAGCAGCGCTGGCTCGACATCGAGGCGGCGCTGGCCCAGGCGCAGGGTGAGCTGGGCATGATTCCCGCCACGGCGGTCGAGGGCATCGTGTCGGCGGCCCGGCTGGACCGCATCGACCTGGACGCGGTGCAGCAGGAGATCGAACGCTCCGGGCACTCGCTCGTCGGCCTGCTGCGGGTGTTCCAGGCGGCCTGCCCGGACGGCACCGGGGAGTTCATCCACTTCGGCGCCACCACCCAGGACATCCAGGACACCGGGCAGTCGCTGGAGATCCGCGACACCCTCGACGAGATCGACCGGGAGCTGACGGAGATTCTCGGCTGCCTGGTGGAGCTGGCCGAGGAACACGCCGACACGGTGGCGGTGGGACGCACCCACGCCCGCGCGGCGCTGCCGATGAGTTTCGGCCTCAAGGCGGCCAGCTGGATCGACGAGATCCTGCGGCACACCGAGCGGCTGGCGACCGTCCGGTCCCGGGTGGTGGTGGCCCAGCTGTTCGGCGGTGCCGGGACGATGGCCGGCTTCGGCACCGAGGGCATCGGGTTGCTGGAGCGGTTCGCCGCGCGGCTGGGTCTGGGCGTACCGACGATCGGCTGGCACGTGGCCCGCGACCGGGTGGTGGAGTTCGTCACCACCCTGGCCATGGTGGCCGGCACCCTGGGCCGGGTGGCCGACGAGATCCGCACCATCGGCCGGCCCGAGTTCGGCGAGGTCACCGAGCCGTGGCGGTACGGCAAGGTCGGGTCGAGCACCATGCCGCACAAGCGCAACCCGGAGCGGTGCGAGCAGGTGGTGGTGATGGCGAAGCTGGCCGCCGCCCAGGCGGGCATCGCGTACAGCGGGATGATCGGTGACCACGAGCGGGACTCGCGGGCGCTGCGGGTGGAGTGGGCGTGCGTGCCGGACGTGTCCCACTACACCCTGGCCGCCTGCGAGATCACCCGGGAGCTGGTCAGCGGCCTCACCGTCAACGTCGACCGGCTGCGGGAGAACACCCGGGTCGTCGCCGACCAGCTCGCCTCCGAGCGGCTGATGCTCGCCCTCGGCGCGCACGTGGGCAAACAGACCGCCCACGAGCGTGTCTACGAGCTGAGCCAGCAGGCCCACGACGCGGGTGGCTCGCTGCGGGAGTCCCTGGACGGCTGCGCCGAGCTACGCCGCCTGCTGCCCGACCACGAGGTCGAGGTGATCTTCGATCCGGCCCGCTATCTCGGTGCGTCGACCGACCTGACCCATCGTGCCGTGGCGGAGGCGCGCAAGTGGCTGGCAGGCCGCGGGTGACCGGTGCGCGACGACGGGACCGGCCGACGCGCCGGCGAGCCGGCGGCGGACCCCGGCGGGGGCCCGTCCGGCGGCCGCCGGCCGGTTCCGGTTCAGCCGCGGCCCATCAGCGCGCCGCCGTTGATCTGGATGATCTGGCCGGTGACGAAGCCCGCCGTGGCGCCGGCGAGGTAGCCGACCAGCCCGGCGACGTCGGCCACCGTGCCGCCGCGGCCGACCGGCGCCTGCGCCGAACGCTGCCGGTGGAACTCCGGCGTCATCCGGTCCCGGTAGAACTCGGTGCCGCCCACGTAGCCGGGCGCGACGACGTTCACCGTGATGCCCGCACCGGCCAGCCGCCCGGCCAACTCCGTGGACCAGGGGTGCAGCGCCGCCTTGGCGGCCCCGTAGGAGGCGTTGCCACGGAAGGCCGCGATGGAGGTCACCGTGACGATCCGCCCACCCGGGCGTCGCAGCGCGGGCAGCAGCGCCTGGGTCAGCAGCACCACCGGCAACACGTTGCCACCGAGGTTGCGCAGGTACTGCTCGCGCAGGGTGGACAGATCCTCGGCGGGCTGCGGCGCGAAGTTGCCCCCGGCGTTGTTGACCAGCACGTCGACCGTACGGTCCCCGGCGGTGATCTCGTCGGCGGCGCGGCGTACCTCGTCGGGTTCGCACAGGTCGGCGACCACCGCCCGGACCCGGCGGTGCTCGCCGGACAACTCCTCGGCGGTGCGTCGCAGCACCTCCGCGCGCCGGCCGAGCAGCACCACCTCGTGCTCCGCGGCCAGCTCCTCGGCGATCGCCCGCCCGATCCCGGTGCCACCTCCGGAAACCACGGCCAGCTTCGGCACGCCCATCACCCCTCTCGGTCATCGATGCCCGGCAGTATCCACCACTTCAGTCCGACGGGAGCAGCCGCGTGAGCGCGCACGACCACCACAGCGATCCGCTGCCCGACACGGCGCAGGGCATCCTGGCCGAGGACCGGGCCCACCTGTTCTACTCCTGGTCCGCGCAGCGACAACTGTCGCCGATGCCGGTGGCGCGGGCGCTCGGCTCGTACTTCTGGGACTACGACGGCAACCGCTACCTCGACTTCGCGTCCCAGTTCGTGCATGTCAACATCGGTCACCAGCACCCGAAGGTGGTGGCGGCGATCCAGCGCCAGGCCGAACGGCTGTGCACGGTCAGCCCGGCGTTCGGCAACGACCAGCGGGCACGGGCGGCCCGGCTGATCGCCGAACGGGCACCGGGCGACCTCGACCGGGTGCTGTTCACCAACGGCGGCACCGACGCGGTGGAACACGCCGTGCGGATGGCCCGCCTGGTCACCGGGCGGCCGAAGGTGCTTGCCGCGTACCGCTCCTACCACGGCGGGTCCCACCTGACGCTGCACCTGACCGGCGACCCTCGCCGCTGGCCGATCGACACCGGCGCGGCCGGCGTGGTCCACTTCTTCGGCCCCTACCTGTACCGCAGCGCGTTCCACGCCCGCACCGAGCCGGAGGAGGCCCAGCGGGCGCTGGCCCACCTCGAGCAGGTGATCGCGCTGGAGGGGCCGGGCACCGTCGCCGCCGTGATCCTGGAACCGGTGGTCGGCACCAACGGGGTGCTGGTGCCGCCGGAGGGCTACCTGGCCGGCGTACGCGAGCTGTGTGACCGGCACGGCATCCTGCTGATCGCCGACGAGGTGATGGCCGGCTTCGGCCGGACCGGACGCTGGTTCGCGGTGCAGAACTGGGACGTCGTACCCGACCTCATCACCTTCGCCAAGGGGGTGAACTCCGGCTACGTCCCGCTCGGCGGGGTGCTGATGGGTCCGCGCGTCTTCGACGCCTTCGCCGACCGGCCCTACCCCGGCGGCCTGACCTACTCCGGTCACCCGCTGGCCTGCGCCGCCGCGGTGGCTGCCATCACCGCGATGAGCGAGGAAGGGATCGTCGAGAACGCCGCCCACCTCGGTGCCGAGGTACTCGGCCCCGGCCTGCGGGAGCTGTCCGAACGCCACCCGGTCATCGGCGAGGTACGCGGGCTGGGCGTGTTCTGGGCGGTGGAGCTGGTGCGGGACCGGGACACCCGCGAGATGCTGCCGCCGCTGGGGGCGCCCGGCGGCCCGCCCGGTCCGATGGACGAGCTGGCCGCGGCCTGCCGCAAGCGCGGGCTCTGGCCGTTCCTGCACACCAACCGGATCCACGTCGTGCCGCCGTGCACCGCGACCGAGCGCGAGATCCGCGAGGGCCTGGACATCCTCGACGAGGCGTTGTCCGTCATAGGCAGCCACTACCGATGACCTCCGAACCGATCCGACAGTCGTCACCGCAGTCCGTGCCGAGGAGCGAGATGAACCAGCACGCCCAACGCCTCTCCACTCTGACCGCCGAGCAGCGCGCCCTGTTGCTGAAGCAGGTCGGTGCGCAGTTGACCGAACGCCAACGTCCGTCCACCCGGATCCCCCGCCGGGTCGGGGACGCGGACCGGGCGCCCGTGTCCTACCTGCAGGAACAGCTGTGGTTCCTCGACCAGTTGGTGCCGGGACAGTCCACGTACAACGTGCCGTCGGTGTTCCGGTTGCAGGGACCGCTGGACCTGACGGCCCTGCGCCGGGCGCTGGCCGACATCGTCGACCGGCACGAGGCGCTCCGGACCACCATCCGGGCCGAGAACGGCGAACCGTACCAGCACATCGCCAAGCCGGGGGACCAGCCGCACCACCTGGTCGTGGACGACCTCAGCGACGTCGCGGACCCGGCGGTGCGGCTGGCGGAGGCGCAGCGGCGGGTGCAGGAGGAGATCCGGCGACCGTTCGACCTGGCGGAGGGGCCGCTGTTCCGCTCGCTGCTGGTCCGCCTCGACGACGCCGACCACCTGCTCGCCGTCACCATGCACCACATCGCCTCCGACGGCTGGTCGCAGGCGGTGCTCACCAACGAGCTGTCCGAGCTGTACGCGGCCCACCACACCGGCCGCCCGCCGGCGCTGGCACCGCTGCCCGTGCAGTACGGCGACTACGCGGCCTGGCAGCGCAACCAGCTCAGCGACGAGGTCTTCACCGACCAGCTCGACCACTGGCAGCAGCGGCTGAGCGGGCTGCCCACCCTGGAACTGCCCACCGACCGACCGCGACCGGCCACGATGTCGTACCGCAGCGCCGCGGTGTCCCGCACCCTCGACGGTGATCTGCTGCACCGGCTGCGTCAGCTCTCCGCCCGCAACAACGCCACCCTGTTCATGACGCTGATGACGGCGTACCAGGCGGTGCTGGCCCGCTACAGCGGACAGGACGAGATCGTCGTCGGCACCACCACCACCGGCCGGGAGCCGGCGGAGCTGGAGCCCCTCATCGGCTACTTCGTCAACATGGTGGTGCTGCGGACCGAGGTCGCCGACGACCCGACCTTCGGCGAACTGCTGACCCGGGTCCGCGGCGTGGTGCTGGAGGCGTGGAAGCACCAGCAGGTGCCGTTCGAGAAGGTCGTCGAGCGGATCCAGCCGGTCCGTGACCCCTCGCGGAACCCGCTGTTCCAGGTGGGCCTGCAACTGCTGGGCAGCGCCACCCAGAGCACCGAGCCGAACCTGCCCGGGCTCACCGTCACCTCGCTGGACGCCAACCCGGGCGGGCACCCGTTCGATCTGTCGATCACCTGCACCGAGAGCCCCGACCAGCTGCGGCTGGTCGCCGACTACTCGGTCGACCTGTTCGACGAGCCGCGGATGGCGCGGTTGCTGCGGCACCTGGAACGGGTTCTGCGGACCGCTGTCGACGCCCCCGACACCCCGCTGTCGGCGCTGCCGCTGCTCGACGAGGAGGAGCGGACGCTGCTGCTGGACACCTGGCAGGGACCGCGGGGGGAGCGCGCCCGCGAACCGGTGCACGTGCAGATCGCGCGGCTGGCCGCCGAACGACCCGACCTGGTGGCGGCCACCCTGCACGGTACCGAGCTGACCTACGGCGAGCTGGATCGCCGTGCCGGGGTGCTGGCGCACCGGTTCCGGGCGCTCGGCGTGGGCCGGGACGACATCGTGGCGTTGCTGCTGGAACGGGGCTTCGACCTGATCGTCGGCATGGTCGCCGCGCAGCAGGCCGGCGGCGCGTTCGTGGTGATGGACCCGGGCCACCCGGTACGCCGCATCGAGTTCATCCTGGAAGACACTGCGGCCAAGGCGGTGGTCACCCGCAGCGCGCTGGCCGACCGGCTGCCCGAGGGCACCGCCGCCACGCCGGTGCTGGTCGACACGGAGTGGGACGAGTTGTCGGCGGCGGCCGCCGGTGCGGCGCCGCTCGACGAGCTGGCCGACGAGAACTCGCTGGCCTACGTGCTCTACACCTCGGGGTCGACCGGCAAACCCAAGGGCGTGATGATCGAGCATCACGCACTGAACACGTTCCTGCTCTGGCTCGGCAACATCTTCGACTTCGGCCCCGGCGACCGGTTGCTGCAACACATGGCGCCCATCTTCGACTTCGCCGAGGGCGAGATCTTCACCGCGCTGACCCGTGGCGTGACGATGGTCTTCGTACCGGAGGAACACCGCACCGACCCGGACGTGATCGGGCAGCTGCTGGTCTCGGAGAGGATCACCTACATCGGTGGGCCGCCGGCCATCCTGGGCCGCATCCCGCCGGGCAGCTACCCCGACCTCAAGTACATGATCGCCGGCGGTGAGGCGGTCACGGGTGATCTCATCAACCGCTGGAACACCCCGGGCCGCCGGTTCATCAACGGGTACGGACCGACCGAGGCCGCCGTCGGCTGCATCTTCTACGAGTGCGAGCACCGCACCTGGATCGGCCAACCGCCGATCGGGCGGGCCATGCCCAACCGGGTGGCCTACGTGCTGGACCGCTGGAACAACCTGCAACCGGTGGGGGTGCCCGGTGAGGTGGTCACCGGCGGTGAGGGCCTCGCCCGGGGCTACCTCAACCGGCCGGAGCTGACCGCCGAGAAGTTCATCGACAACCCGTACCGGCCGGGGGAGCGGATGTACCGCACCGGCGACCTGGGCGTGTGGACCGAGGACGGGCAGATCCAGTTCCTCGGCCGCATCGACACCCAGGTCAAGCTCAACGGGCTGCGCATCGAGCTGGAGGAGATCGAGTCGACGCTCACCGCGCATCCCGGCGTCGCCGAGGCGGCGGTGGCGCTGCGCGAGGACAGCCCCGGCAGCAAGCGGCTGGTCGGCTACGTGGTCCCGGCCGGCGCGGCGGCACCACCGACCGAGGAACTGCGCGAACACCTGCTCGCCGACCTGCCGCCGTACATGGTGCCGCACGTCTTCGTGGCCCTGGACGTACTGCCCCTGACCAGCGTCGGCAAGGTGGACCGCAACCGGCTCCCGGTTCCCGAGGAGACCGGGTCGGCCGAGGTGGAGCTGGTCGCGCCCCGCACCCCCGAGGAGGAGCGGGTCGCCGAGATCTTCGCCGCGGTGCTCGGTGTCGAGCGGGTCGGTGCCGACGCGAACTTCTTCGAGCTGGGCGGCAACTCGCTGATGGCGGCCCGGGTGCTGTCCCGGATCGCCGAACTCGGCGGGGCCAGCGCGACCATGCGGGACTTCTACACCAAACCGCGGGTCAGCGAGATCGCGCAGTTGCTCGCCGGCACGCCGTCGGGCACCGACACCGCGACCCCGACCGACGCGGCACCGGTGGCCGACCAGACCCGGGCCCGGTTGGAGCAGGAGATCGCCGACCTGGAACAGCGGCTCCGGGCCGCCCGGGCGGCCCTCGCCGGACAGGACGGTCCGGCGTCCGGCGGGCACGAGGGACAGCGGCTGCCGCTGTCACCGACCCAGGAGCAGCTCTGGTTCCTCGAACAGCTCGCACCCGGCCAGCCCACGTACCACATCCCGGTGCCGGTACGGCTCACCGGACCGCTCGACGTCGAGCTGCTCGGTCGGGCGCTGACCGCCGTGGTGGCCCGCCACGAGGCGCTGCGCACCACCTTCGGCACCGACGACGACACCCCGTACCAACTGGTGTCACCCGTCGGTGAGGTGCCGCTGCCGGTGCACGAGCTGGACGCGACGGCAGCCGACGACCGGGAGCAGGCACTGCGCGTGGAACTGGAGCGCGACGCCACCGAACCGTTCGACCTGGCTCGCGACCTGATGCTGCGGGCCCGGCTGATCCGCCTCGACGGCCAGGAGCACGTGCTCAGCATGGTGTTGCACCACATCTGCGCCGACGGCTGGTCGGCCGGGCTGCTGGTACGTGATCTCGCCGAGCTGTACGACGCGCTGCGTCACGACCGGCAGCCGCAGCTGCCCGCCCTGCGGTTGCAGTACGCCGACCACGCGCTGGCGCAGCGCCGGCAACTCGACGCCGGTGAGCTGGAGTCGCAGCTGGCGTACTGGGCGGGGCAGTTGGCGGACGCGCCCATCCTGGACCTGCCCACCGATCGGCCCCGCCCGGCCACGGCCAGCAACCGTGGCGCCCTGCTGGTGCGTCGGATGCCCGTCGACGTGCTGGAGGGCCTGCGCCGGGTGGCCCAACAGGAGCAGGCCAGCACGTACGCGGTGCTGCTCGCCGGCTTCAAGACGGTGCTGATGCGCTACACCGGCGTCGACGACGTGGTGGTCGGCACCGCCGGTGCCGGTCGCGGTCGTCCGGAGCTGGAGGACCTGGTCGGCTTCTTCGTCAACATGCTGGCCCTGCGTACCGACCTCTCCGGCGACCCGAGCTTCGGCGAGGCGGTCCGCCGCACCATGGGCACCCTGCTGGCGGCCTGGGACCACCAGGACGCGCCGTTCGAGCGGGTCGTCGGGCGGCTGGGTCGACGTCGCGACGCCAGCCGCAACCCGGTCTTCCAGGTCTCCATCGACCTGCTCAGCGGCGACCTGGTGGACTTCCGGTTCCCCGGGCTGGCCGCCGAGTTCCTCGACGTCGATCCCGGTGTCTCCCGCTTCGACATGGCGATCAACGCGTACGAGGAGACCGACGGCATCACCTTCCGGATCGAGTACGCCACCGATCTGTTCGACAGCGCCCGGATCGAGGCGATGTTCGGCCACCTGGAGCGGCTCCTGCGGGCCGCCGTGGCGGCACCGCAGACGCCGCTGTCGGCCCTGCCACTGCTCGACGACACCGAGCGGGCCGAACTGCTGGCGCTGGCTCAGGGGGAGCGACGACCCCACCGGCCCGCGACCCTGCCGGAGCTGTTCGCGGCGAGCGTGGCCCGCACCCCGCAGGCCACCGCGGTCATCGCCGCCGAGGGCACGCTGAGCTACGCCGAACTCGACGAGCGCAGTCGTCGGCTCGCCGCGCGGCTGCGTGCCGCCGGGGTGGGCACCGGGGACGTCGTGCCGGTGCTGCTGGAGCGCAGCCTCGCGGAGGTGGTGAGCGTGCTGGCCGTGCTGCGGGCCGGTGCCGCGTACGCGCCGATGGACCCGGCCGCGCCGCCGAGCCGGCTGGCCTTCCAGGTGCGCGACACCGGCGCCCGGGTGGTGGTGGGCGACCCGGCGCGGCTCGGCAGCGTGGCCGGGGTGACCGTCGTGGACCCGGCGGCGGAGCTGCCGGACGCGGCCGACGAGCCGTGGCTGTCCGAGCTGACCCCCGAGTCGCTGGCGTACGTGCTGTACACCTCCGGTTCCACCGGCGAGCCGAAGGGTGTGCTCATCGAGCACGGCATGGTCGCCGGCTACCTGGACTGGATGGTGCCGGACTTCGGCATCGAGCCACGGTCCCGGATGATGCACTGCTGCGCGCCGGTGTTCGACCTGGCCGTCGGTGAACTGTTCGGTGCCCTCACCGCCGGTGCGGCCGTGGTGGTGGCCGGTCACGACGACGTGCACCGTCCGGGCGCGTTGACCGGGCTGGCCCGCGAGACCGGCGCGACGCACATCTTCACCACTCCCACGGTGCTGGGTCTGCTCGATCCGGCCGAACTGCCGCAACTGCGGTCGGTGATGATGGCCGGCGAGCCGGCGCCGCCGTCGCTGGTGGCCGCCTGGCACGTCGACGGCCGGCGGGTGCTCAACCTGTACGGCCCGGCCGAGGCCACGGTGGGCTGCACCTGGTACGAGTGCCCGGCCGGCAGCGCACCCGCGGCGACGGTGCCGATCGGTCGTCCGATGCCGAACCGGCGGGTGTACGTCGTCGACGACAGCGGCGACCTGGCACCGGTCGGTGTGCCCGGTGAGCTGGTCGTCGCCGGCAACGGGGTGGCGCGTGGCTATCTCGACCGCCCCGAGCTGACCGCCTCGGCGTTCGGTGCCGACGAGCGGGCCGGGGAGGGGCGGGCGTACCGCAGCGGTGACCTGGCCCGGTGGAACCGGGACGGCCAGTTGGAGTTCCTCGGCCGCCGCGACGGGCAGGTCAAGCTGCGTGGCCTGCGGGTCGAGCTGGGCGAGGTCGAGCATGCCCTGCGCACGGCGGCCGGCGTGTCCGGGGCCGCCGCGGCGGTGCACGGCACGGGCGCCGAGGCGGTCCTGGTCGGGTACGTGGTCGGCGAGTTGTCGGACGACGACGCGGAGGCCCTGCGGTCGACGCTCGCCGGGAAGCTGCCCGGGTACATGGTGCCCAACGTGGTGCTGCGCCTGCCGCAGCTGCCGCTGACCCGCACCGGCAAGGTGGACCGCAAGCGGCTGCCCGCTCCCGACGCCGGTGCCGGCCAGGCCGCGTACGTGCCGCCGGGCACCGACGACGAGCGGCTCATCGCCGGGGTCTTCGCCGACCTGCTCGGTCTGCAACGGGCCGGCCGCGAGGACGAGTTCTTCCTCAGCGGTGGCAATTCGCTGCAGGCGATCCGGGCGGTGGGCCGGCTCAACGACGCACTCGGTGTGCCGCTGACCGTGCGGGACTTCTACGCGGCACCGACCGTCGCGGCCCTGGCCGAGCTGGCCGGACGCCGACGGGCCGCCGAGCAGGCGGCGCAGTGGGAGCTGCTCGACGAGATCGAGCAGCTCAGCGACGACGAGGTGGAACGGCTGCTGGCGGCGGACTGATCGCCGGTCGCGTCCGCGGGCCCCGCCGCCGCGCGCGGCGGGGCCGGCGGTGTCCTGAAAGGAGTGAGATGTCCGACGAGACCTTCGACGGCAGGGTAGCCCGACTGGACGAGCGTCGGCGGCTGCTGCTGGAACGGATGCGGCAACAGCGCCGGCAGCCACCGGCGACGATCGGCGCCCGCCCGGCCGGCGACGAGCGGGTGCCGCTGTCGCGGGCCCAGGAACAGTTGTGGTTCCTCGCCCAGCTCGCGCCGGCCGAGCCGACGTACAACCTGGTGCAGGCCTCGTACCTGACCGGCGAGGTGGATACCGCCGCGCTGCGGCGGGCGTTGGACGGTGTGGTCGCCCGGCACGAGGCGTTGCGCACGGTCGTGGAGAGCGTCGACGGCGTGGCGTACCAGCGGGTGCTGCCGCCGGGGCCGGCCAGCCTGGTCGTCGACGACGTGTCCCGGCTGCCCGAGGAACAGCGCCGGCCGGCGGCGCTGACCCTGCTGCAACAGCAGGAGGTGCACCGCCCGTTCGACCTGGCCACCGGCCCGCTGTTCCGGGCCCGGCTGGTCCGGCTCGGTCCCACCGAGCACGCCCTCGCCGTCGCGGCGCACCACATCGTGGTCGACGGCTGGTCGATGGGCCTGATCCTGCGGGAACTGGCCGCCGCGTACGACGCCCACCGGCACGGCACGCCAGCGCGGCTGGACCCGCCCGCCCTGCAGTACCCGGACTTCGCCCGCTGGCAGCATCAGCAGCTGGCCACCGCCGAACTGGACAACCACCTTGGGTACTGGGCGCAGCGGCTGGCCGATCTGCCCACCCTGGAGCTGCCGGCCGATCGACCCCGACCGACCACCGCGTCGTTCCGGGGGGCGCTGCTGGAGCAACCACTGGATCCGCAACTGCACGCCGGGGTGCAGGCGTTGGCCAAGGAGACCGGCGCGAGTCCGTTCATGGTGCTGGTGGCCGCCTTCGCGGCGATGCTCGCCCGCTACACCGGCACCGACGATCTGGCCGTCGGCACCACCTTCAGCGGGCGCAGTCGCCCGGAGCTGGAGAGTGTGGTCGGGTTCTTCGCCAACATGGGGGTGCTGCGACTGGACACCTCGGGCGACCCCAGTTTCGCCACCCTGGTCGACCGGGCCCGGGACACCTGCCTGGGCGCGTGGGAACACCAGGACGCCCCGTTCGAGCGGGTGGTGCAACGGCTCGCCCCACCCCGCGACCCGGGCCGCAACCCGCTGTTCCAGGTGGCCGTGCAACTGCTGGACGGCTCCACCTGGGGTGGACCGACGCTGCCCGGCACCGACAGCACCCCGGTCGACCTGCGGCTGGACCGGTCCCGCTTCGACATGATGGTCAGCCTCGTCGACCACGGCGACCGGTACTCGGTGCTCACCGAGTACTCCACCGACCTGTTCGACGCACGGCGGGTACGCGCCATGCTCGACCACGTCGCCCGGCTGCTCGACGCGGGTCTGGCCGACCCGGGTACGACACTGTCGCGGTTGCCGATGCTCGATCCCGCCGAACGCGATCGGGTCCTGGCCCTCGGCACGGGCGAACGACGTGAGGTGGCTCCGGCCACCGTCCACCAGCTGGTCCGGGCGCAGGCCGAACGCAACCCCGACGCGGTGGCCGTCCGGCACGGCGATCACGAGCTGACCTACCGCGAGCTGCTGGATCGGGCCGCGCGGCGGGCGGCCGGTCTGCGCGCCGCCGGCCTGCGACCCGGCGACCGGGTGCCGGCGCTGCTGGACCGGGGCGTCGACGAGGTGCTGACGCCGCTGGCGATCTGGCACGCCGGCGGGGTGTACGTGCCGCTGGACACCGCCGCCCCACCGAACCGGCTGCGCCGGATCCTGACCAACTGCGCCGCCCGGCTCGTGCTCACCCGCACCGAGCACGTCGCCGGGGTGCCGGACGGTCCGTGGCGGACCCTCCTGCTCGACAGCGGCGACCTGGACTCCGCCGCCGGGCTCGCCCCGGAGCCGTCCACCGGCCCGGACGGCCTGGCGTACGTGCTGCACACCTCGGGCACGACGGGTGATCCGAAGGGTGTCCAGCTGCCGCACCGGGGTTTCGTCACCTATCTGGACTGGATGCGCGACCAGTGGCGCTGCGGGCCCGGTGACCGGGTGTTGCACGGCTGCGCGCCGGTGTTCGACCTGGCGGCGGGCGAGGTGCTGGCGGCGCTCACCTCCGGCGCCACGGTGGTGGTGATCGGCAAGGACCGGCTGCTATCGCCGGGCGGGCTCGCCGAGGTCCTGGCGGCCGAACGGATCACGCACCTGTTCCTGACCCCGACCACGCTCGGTCTGGTCGAGGGCGACACCGAGCGGTTCGACGCGCTGCGGGAGGTGCTGGTCGGCGGCGAGGTCTGCCCCGCCGACCTGGTGGCCCGGTGGGCGCGCCCGGGCCGGCGTCGGTTCGTCAACCTGTACGGCCCGACCGAGGCCACGGTTGGCTGCCTCGCCCATGACTGTACGGACTGGTCGGCAGCCACCCCACCGCCGATCGGCGTGACGATGCCGAACCGCCGCACCTACCTGGTCGACCGCTGGGACAACCCGGTCCCGGTCGGGGTGCCGGGGGAGATCCTGGTCGGCGGCGCGGCGCTGAGCACCGGCTACCTCAACGACGACGAGCTGACCCGAAGCCGGTTCACCGTGGATCCGTTCGATCCGCAGGGGCGGGTCTACCGCACCGGCGATCGTGGTCACTGGGACGCGCAGGGCCGGCTGCACTTCGGTGGCCGGCTGGACGGCCAGGTGAAGTTGCGCGGCCTACGCGTCGAACTCGACGAGATCGAGGCACTGCTGAGCCGGCACTCCGGGGTGGCCCGCGCCGCCGTGACCGTGGTCCGAGACGGCAACGGGGTGCAGCGGCTCGTCGGGTACGTGGTGGACGGTGCCGAGCCGGCCAGCGACGCGGACCTGCGCACGCACCTCAGCACGGAGCTGCCCGCCCACCTGGTGCCCGGCCGGTTCGTCCGACTGCCCGCCCTGCCGTTGACCACCAGCGGCAAGGTCAACCGGCGGGCGCTACCGGCACCGGAGGCGGCGGACACCGACGACACCGGCGCGGCCCCCACCACCGGGGCCGAGCGCCAGGTCGCGGAGATCTTCGCGGAGGTGCTGGGGGTGGCGCGGGTGGGCGCGGAGACGTCCTTCTTCGACCTCGGCGGGCACTCGTTGCAGGCGGCGCACGTGCTGGCCCGCATCGCCGGACGGATCGGCACGTCGGTGTCGCTCAAGCAGTTCTACGCCACCCCGACCGTCCGGGCGGTGGCCCGGTTCGTCGAGCACGGGCCGGTGGTGGACGCCTCGCCACTCGTCACGCTCAAGGCCGCCGGTTCGCGGCCCCGCCTCTACTGCCCGCACGCGGTCTCCGGCTCGCCGTACTGGTACCTGCCGCTGAGCCGGGCGTTGCACCCGGAGCAGACGGTGGACGGCTTCGAGGCGCCGGGACTGGAGGGCGGCATCGAGCCGGTCGACGACCTGGTGACGCTCGCCGGGCGGTACGTCGGCGCGCTGCGCGAGCGGCAGCCGCACGGGCCGTACCTGCTCGCCGGCTGGTCGATGGGGGGTTTCCTCTGCTTCGAGATGGCCCGGCAGCTCGCCGCCGCCGGTGCCGCACCGGATCTCGTGGTGATGATCGACTCCAATGAACCCGGCCCGTTGCCGCTGCCAAGTGAGCGCCAGGTGATGGAGACCTTCGTGGCCGACCTGGCCGGGCTCTCCGCGGCACCGGCACCGCCGCTGGACGCCGAGGTGGTCGACGCGGCCGATCCGATCGCGGCGCTCACCGGCTTCCTCGTCCGGCACGGACTGATCCCCTCGGACGTGCGGGCCGATTTCGTCGCCAACCGGTACGCGGTGTTCCGCGCCAACATGCGGGCCATCTACGGCTACCAACCGGCACCGTACGCCGGCCGGACGGTGCTGGTGCAGGCGGAGCGGGAGGCCAGCCGCGCGGCGTGGCGCCGGTGGAGCCCGGCGATGGAGGTGGTGACGCTGCCGGGCGACCACTACTCGATGTGGTCCCCGCAGCACCTGCCCGCGCTGGCGGCTCTCATCGACGACCAGGTGGCGCGGGTGCTCGACCTCGGCTGACCGGCGTCGGGGCCCGCCCAGACCATCGGCTGGGCGGGCCCCGGACGAGCATCGTCACCGGCGGCGGCCCCGGGTCACCTCGGGGCGGGGCGCGCTCCGGTCGGCGTGGACGCCTCCTCGACGGGGTCCGCTGCCGGTTCGACCTCGACCTCACCGGGGGGTGCGTTGCCCGGCGCCGCCACGGCCTCGACCTGCTCGACGGCGTCGCTGCTCGGCGTCGTCTCGGCCGACACCCGGGTGGACAGCCGCCAGGTCCGGTAGGCGAGCAGGAATCCCAGCATCAGCAGACCGGCGTCGACCCAGAGGCTACGGCTGAGCCCGAGCGCGGAACGGCTCGGGTCGTTCTCGGCGGTCGCCAGGTAGACCCCGCCGACGACGACCACGCTCACCACGCTGGCCAGCAGCGTTCCGGTCGACACCAGGGCCGACAGGGCGGCGGCGTAGCGGGGACCCACGGTCGCGGCCGTCTGCTCCACGAGCGTGCTGAAACCGGCCGCCATCCCCGCACCGGCGAGCAGCAGCAGCGCCGACACCACCACGATCGGCCAGCCGCCGGCCACCACGACCGCGAGTGCGGCCAGGGCCAGGGCGAACACCAGCAGGCCGGCGACCGGTAGCGGGCGGTGGAAGCGTTTCGGCAGCCGTGTCCAGGTGAGGCTGACGGCCGCGAAACCCACGGGGTACGGGATGAACATCAGCCCGGCCTGCAACGGCGTGTAGCCCAGCCCGTTCTGCACGTGCAGGGTGAGCGGAAACAGCACCCCGGCGAAGGCGAAGTTGAGGATGCAGCAGGCCAGCAGTCCCGACTTGACTCCTCGGGGTCGCAGCGCGTCGATCTCCAGCACGGGTTGTCCGCCCCGGGCGCCCAGCCGCAGCTCGTACCGGACGAACAGGACGAGCCCGGCCGTGCCGGCGGCGATGCTGGCCAGTGCCCACGCGGGCCAGCCCTGTTCCCGGCCGAAGACCAGCGGTGCGACCACCGCACCCATCGAGACGGCGAGCAGCAGGATGCCGACGATGTCGGGCCGGAACCGCGAGCTGGGCGTGTGCCCGGGCAGGTAACGCGGTGCCGCCGCCAGCAGGGCCAACCCGATCGGCACGTTCACCAGGAACGCGGCTCGCCAGCCGCTGCCCAGCACGTCGGCGCTGACGATCACGCCGCCGGCGATCTGACCGGCGGCCACGCCGAGCGCCAGGACCATCGAGTAGAGCCCGATGGCGCGGGCCCGGGCCGAGCCGGTGAAGACGAGCTGGATCACCGAGAGCACCTGCGGCACCATCATGGCCCCGAACGCGCCCTGCAGCAGGCGGGCGGCCACCAGGGTGCCCGCGGTCGGGGCGATCCCGCAGAGCAGGGAGCTGGCGGTGAAACCGGCCAGCCCGATCATGAACAGCCGCCGGTGCCCCACGTCGCCGCCGAGGCGCGCGCCGGTGACCACGAGCACCGCGAACATGAGCGTGTATCCGGACAGGATCAGTTGCAGAACGGCGCCGGAGGTGTTCAGGTCATCCTTGATGGTCTTGGTGGCCACGGCGACGATGGAGTTGTCCATCGTCGCCATGATCTGCGCCACCAGGAGGATGAGCAGCACCAGCCGGGCGCCGCGTGGTCGACCTTCGTCCTCAGTGGCCATCGACACTCCTCGCTCCTTTTTGTTGTCACGCCCGTTGCCGTGGTAGAGGCTTCCGTGCCGACAGTGGTTGCGCAACTACGTGCGGGTGGGTGTCGCGGCGGTACGGGCATCCTGCGGATCGTCGTCGTCGGAGGCTGCCGGCCGGATCGCCGGCACACCGTTGCCGGTCGCCGGCCACGCCACCGGCGCCGGGCTTTCGGTGCCGGTGGGGCCGGTGGCTGGCGCGGCCCCGGTCCGGTCCACCGGCCCGGTGCCGACGCCGCGACGCGCGAGCGGCCCGACCGAGGCGCCCAGCTCCGGTCCGAACACCAGCAGCAGGGCGGTGGCGGCCAGGCACAGCACACCCAGCGCGATGGCCGGCGCGACGAGCCCGCCGCCGAGGGAGAGAATCAGCAGCATGGTGGACGGTCCGAGGATGCCACCGACCTTCGTGGCCGCGCCGGCGAAGCCGGAGCCGGTGGCCCGCATCGCGGTCGGGTAGATCTCGGCGCTGTACGGCAGCAGCATCGCGTTGACCGCGGACAACGACAGCACCAGCAGGCCGATGGAGGCCAGCAGCAGCACCGTCCCGCCGCTGTCGGTGGTCCAGAGGGCCACTCCGCCGAGCCCGACCGCGGTTATCGCGATGAACAGTGCCAGCGCGCGGCGGCCGCTCCAGGCCGCGTAGAGCAGCACGACCAGCGCCAGGGCCGGGGTGGAGTAGAGCGCCGAGTCGGCCAGCAGCCCGCTCGCGACACCACCGGCCAGGCCCGCCTCGCGCAGCTGGGCGGGCAGCATCACCAGGAAGCCGAAGTTCACCAGGCCCCAGACGACACCGACCACGCCGATCACCGATGTCACCACCGGATACGCCCGCAGCATCGCCCCCACGCCGGGGCGCGTCGCGGCGGCGGTGTCGGCGACCGGTGGCGTGGCACCCAGATGGGACCCGTAGCGGCGGAGCACCGCCTCCGCCTCGGTGCGTCGCCCGGCGCGCAGCAGGTACAGCGGCGACTCGGGGATCAACGGCGCCATCAGCAACAGCAGCAGCCCGGAGGGCAGCCCGATCAACCAGAGTGCGCGCCAGGTCAGCGCCGGCTCCAGGTGGCGTGCCGCCTCGCTGGCCGCCAGATATCCGCCCAGACCACCGATCCCACCGACGGTCACCGCCACCCAGCCGCGGTGCCGACGTGGGGTCAGCTCGGCGATCAGCGTGAACACCAGGGGCAACAGGCCACCGGCGGAGGTGCCCATCGTGAAGCACATGACGAGGTTCCACTCGAAGGTGGGCATGGCCCCGCACGCCGAGGTCGCGATGAACAGCAGGGTGGCCAGGAGCAGGGCGGTCCGTCGACCGTACCGGTCGCCGAGCAGGCCCCAGACGACCGACCCGACCGCGGTGCCGGTGAGTGCCACCAGGGGCAGGATCGAGACCGATTCGAGGGACATGCCGTACTCGTCGCTCATGCCGGGCATGACGAAGCCGAGGGTCAGCGGCTTCATGATGTCGACCACCAGGGCGATGGTCAGCACCGCGCAGGTGATCCAGTACGCGGGTCGCAGCCGCCCGTGCTCGATCGACTCCACGGTGACGCTCGCGGAGTCCGGTCGTCGGACCCCCGCGAACAGCGCCCGCCCGGCCACCACCAGGCCGACGACGAGCAGCAGCATGCCGAGGATCATCGTCGGCGTCCACATGTCCATCGGCTCGCCGGGGCTCATCCCCTCCATGCCCGGCATGCTCTCCATGTCGTCCATGCCGTCCATGCCGGGCTCGGCCGACCCCATCCGGGCATGGTCGACCATCATCTTCACGTCGGGCAGTTGAAAAAGCACGCCGGCCGTCACCAACGCCACGCCGAGCAGGAAGCCGAGCGTGCCGCGGCGTTTCGCGGGTGCTGTGTCGGCAGTGCGGGATTCGGACATGGATGACCGACCTCCGAGCTGTCCCGAGACGAGAAGAACGTCGGCGAATTGGCGACCACCGAAATCTACAAGGGTGTTTCCCGGGTGACAACCGTCAATCATATGACTCATTTTGGTAAGTGGTTATGGATTGCTGCCTCCGGGAGGCTCACCCTGTTTGCGACCGGTTTGGTGGGCTCTGATCAGTCAATCAGCCGACGAGCGTTGCATGATCGCCCTGCGAGGTGTTAGGCTCACCCTAAGTGATCAACTGGTGGACCGGTGCCGCCCCATTGGCCGATAGTCGTCGCGTTTCAGCAGCTCAATGCCGGTGTGGCGTTTCGTTGGTCGCGGGAGACGCGCACCGTGTCGTCGGGTCGCACCAAGTGGTGCCGCCGCCCCCGCCAAGCCGGCAGGGCGCAGCGGCCGAACCGAACCCAGCAATTAACCGAGCATATGTATCGTCAATTGCTGGCAATCTATCCGTAACGCTCCGGGCCGCACGGAAATGCTAGTCTCGGGAACGATGCCCGCCGCCCGTCGCCTTTAGATCGAGGTTGGACTCGGGCCGGATCGGGCGTGAGCTGCTCCTTTCCCGAATCGGTGTCCAGCCACCGGTACGCGACCGCGACCCGGTACGCGCCGACCGTCCCGGATCGATCCCCTCGCTCACCGTCGGTGCTGCGGATGTGCCCCATGTGGACCGGTCGGCCCGATCCCGTCCGTGTTGTGCCAGCATGGAGGACATGACCATCCAGTCCGACCCGATGGCGTTGACGGACGAGGTGCGCGGTGAGCCGGCCGACGAGTTCGTCGGCGCCCTCGTCTCGCTGAGCCGGGTCATGGTGGCCGTCGCCATGCGGACGCTGGCGCGCATCGACGCCGACGTGACGCTCCAGCAGTTCCGGACGCTCGTGGTGCTGGTGCCCGGCCCGCAGCGGGTGATCGACCTGGCGAAGCTGCTCGGCGTGCAGTCGTCGACCGCCACCCGGATGTGCGACCGACTGGTCCGCAAGGGGTTGGTGGCCCGGCACGAGCGGGTGGCCGACCGCCGGGCTGCCTGGGTCGGGCTGACCGTCGCCGGCAAGGAACTTGTCGGCCTGGGCATGCGCGCCCGACAGCAGGAACTGGAGCGGATGCTGGCCGACCTGCGGCCCGGTCACACCGACGGCACCACCGACGCGCTGGTGGCGGTACTGGGCGCCGCTGGTGAGCTCACCGACGGAGCCTGGTGGCGGCAGTGGGCGGACTCGGTGGTGGAGTGAGGGACGCCCGCACTGCCGGGTGAACCGCGCGACCGAGGGCCGGTCCAGGTCAGACGGTGACTCGGCTGGCCGCCCGGCGGCGGGCCGTGGACACCGACGGCACCTCGGCGGCGGGCCGCGGTAGGTCGGACGGTGTCACGTCCACCGGCGAGACACCGACCGGGACGGCGTCCTGCGACGCCGCGATCCGCAGTTGATCGAGGGCGGCGTCGAGGCTGTCGAAGATCGGGAAGACCCCGTCGAGCTTCATCGTGTGCAGCACGGTGCGGATGAACCTTGACGGCGCGGCGAGGCAGAGCCGCCCGCCGCGCTCGCGTACGTCGCGGTGCGACCGGACGAGCATGCCCAGCCCGAGCGAGTCGATGACCTGCACGTGGGTCAGGTCCACCACCACCGTCCCGGCCACGTCGAACGCGCCGCGCAGCGCGGCCCGCAGCGCGTCACCGGTGTCCTGGTCTCCGCCGCCGTCGGCGGGCACCACCGCCGCCTCGGCGACGCCCGATCCAGCGCGGTCGCCGTCACCGAGGGGGCTGCCCGGCGGCAACGCGCTGCACCGGGGGCAGCGGTGCGGGCCGGTGGCGAACGGTGACCCGCTCCACCCGTGGTCGGAGACCAGCGTCCAGACGACCTCGGCGTCGGGCAGCACGCAGGCGGTGCCGGTGGTGGTGTCACCACAGACGTCGCAGATCAGGGTCATCAGGTTGTCGTCCGGTACGACGGTCATCCTGCTTCCTCTCCGGTACCGCGGCCGGTCGGCCGCGGTACGGGACTCGGGGCGGGGGCGGGTGAGACACCCTCGCCGTACGGACTCCTCACAGGGAGTCGGAGCGTTCCTTGCCGGTGGTGGCGACCACGATCACCACCGCGACCGCGGCCAGCCCGGCCTGCACGACCAGACCCAGGATGCTGAACCCCTGAACGCCGGCGAGCCAGGCGGTGATGGCACCGAGCAACGAGGCGACGGCGCCGATGGTCATGGTGAGCCACAGCGGCGCACCCGGGCGGCCGGGCAGGACCAGTCGGCCGAGCGCGCCGACGGCGAGGCCGACGGCGAGGGCCGTGACGATCCCGGCGCTGGTCATGCTGCTCCTCGTGCTCGCGGTCAGATGCGTCGGCTGCGGTGTGTCAGGTGCGTACCGTGACGGCGGCGCGGCCGTACGCGGCAGCGCGCGGGACCGTACCCCCCGGTGCCGGTGCCGGTGCCGGTGTCGCGTCGGCCGTCGGGACACCCGGCGCGGCGGTGATCGCCTCGGCGACCGGGGTCGAGGCGGCTCCGGCGTCGGTGTGCACCGGCAGGATCTGGTCCAGCCGGGCGGTCTGCAGGATGCGGGTGATGCGCGGGTTCGGGTTGCGTACGGCCAGCACACCGCCGGCACGGACCATCCGTCGGTGCACGTCGAGCAGCAGACCGATGGCGGCGGCGTCGATGTGCCGGCAACCCGCCAGGTCGATCACGACCTGACCGGGCCGCAGGGCCAGGAGTTGATCGAGGACCGCGCCGGTCTCCGGCAGGCAGCTCAGATCGAACTCGGTGATGGACACCTCCACCAGCGGCACCGAGCACTCGGGGCGTCGTGGTGCGGTCACGGCCAAGGCCCCCTCTCCTGCGGTCTCCGAGTGGCTCTCACCCTGCCCAGCGGGGTTGGCGGGCACCGCGCGGACGGATGACAGTTGCGTGACAAAACCCCCTGTTGTCGATCGTGGTTGGCCCGGCGGTCAGGGCTTGGGGATGATTCCGGTATGACAGCGGTACTGGTGATCGAGGACGACGACCGGATCCGGTTGGCGTTGCTGCTCGCTCTGGAGGACGAGGGCTACGAGGCCCGGGGAGCGGCCACCGCCGAGGAGGGGCTGCGCACGCAGCGCCGGGATCCCGCCGACTACGTCCTGGTCGACCTGATGCTGCCCGGCATCGACGGCTTCGAGGGCATCCGCCAGTTGCGCCGCGACGACGACGTACCGATCGTCGTGGTCAGCGCCCGCGACGACACCCACGACATCGTCGCCGCCCTCGAGGCCGGCGCCGACGACTACGTGGTCAAGCCGGTGGCGATCAAGGAACTGACCGCTCGGCTGCGCGCGCTGCGCCGGCGCGGACGTACGGTGACCGCCTCGGACGGCCCGCAGCCCGTGCCGGTGCTCGCCTTCGGTGACCTGGAGGTGAGCCCCGAGGCGGGGGAGGTGCGCCGCGCCGGTGAGCCGGTCGCGGTCACCCGGACCGAGTTCCGGCTGCTGTGCGAGCTGGCCGAACACGCCGGGCGGGTGCTCTCCCGGCAGCAGCTGCTCAGCCGGGTCTGGGGGTACGACAGCGGCGACGAACGGCTTGTCGACGTGCACGTCGGTCGGCTGCGCCAGAAGATCGAAGCCGATCCGGCCAACCCCCGGCACCTGGTGACGCTGCGCGGGCTGGGTTACAAACTGCAACGATGAGACGCCTCGGACTGCGTGCCCGGGTCACCGCCGCGTTCGCGATCGGTGCGTTGCTGTTGTCCGCCTCGATGGCCCTGGTGTCGTACGAGCTGACCCGCCGTACCCTGCTCGACGAGCGGGAACGCACGGTGCTGCGGGCGGCCTACTACGACGCGGCGGTGGTCCGCGCCGGGCTCGACACCGACAACCCGGACGTCGCGGAGGCGTTGCGGGCGTTGGACACCGGCACCGGCCGGCGACCCCTGGTGCTGCTCGACGGCGAGTGGTACGCCCGCAGCGCCGACAACGGGCTCACCACGATCGTGCCGACCCGGCTCCAGGAGCTGGTCGCGGCGGGGGAGCCGGCGGTGCAGCGGGTCCGCGTCAACGACAGTCCGGTGATGCTGGTCGGCGTGCCGCTGTCCGAGTCGACCGCCTTCTACGAGATCGCCTCGCTGCGGGAACTGGAACAGACCTTCCAGGTGCTGGCGCTGGCGCTCACCGCGGTCGCGATCATGATCGCCGGGTCCGGGGCGGCCCTCGGCTGGTACGCCACCCGGCACGGGCTGCGTCCGCTGACCGCCGTCGCCGACGCGGCCGAGCGGATCGCGGCCGGCGACTTCACCACCCGGCTCGCCCCCGACACCGATCCCGACCTGACCCGTCTCTCCACCTCCTTCAACCGGATGGTGGACGAGCTGGCCGGGCGGATCGACCGGGACCGGCGCTTCGCCGCCGACGTCAGTCACGAACTGCGGTCGCCGTTGCAGACCCTCGCCGCAGCCGCGAGTGTGCTGTCCCGGCGCCGGGAGAACCAGGACGAGCGGACCGCCACCGCGGCCCGGCTCGTCGCCGACGAGATCGACCGCTTTCAGCAACTGGTGAACGACCTGCTGGACCTGGCCCGTGGTGACCAACCGGTGCACCGGGAGTCGGTGGACCTGCCCGAGCTGGCCCGGCAGGCGTGCCGGGACCGGGACCTGCCGGAGTCGATGGTGCAGCTGGCGGCGGGGACGCCAGCCGGGTGGCGGGTGGACCGTCGCCGGGTCGCCCAGGTGCTGGCGAACCTGCTGGACAACGCCGAGCGGTACGGTGCGGGACCGGTCGCGGTGCGGCTGTCCCACGACGGGGACACGGGCGTGATCGAGGTCGACGACGAGGGCCCGGGAGTGCCGATGGAGGACCGCGAGGCGATCTTCGACCGCTTCGTCCGGGGCCGGGCGGCCAACTACCGGGGCGGCGGCGACGGCACCGGGCTGGGGCTGGCCCTGGTGGCCCAGCACGCCGCCGCGCACGGCGGAGACGCCTCGGTCAGCGACCGCCCGGAGGGCGGCGCCCGGTTCCGGGTCACCCTGCCGGGGAGCCTGTCATGACCCGCCCCGGCACCGGCCAGGCCGCGCGGACGGTCGGGGTCGCGGCGCTCGTCACCATGTTCGCCCTGCTCGGCGCGTGCGGGGTGCCCGCCGAGGATCGACCCCGCGCGGTCACCCCACCGCCGGTTCCCTTCCCGGCGACCGCCTCGGCCGCGCCGACGGCGGCGGAGACCGGCGCGGTGACCGAGGTGCTCTACTTCGCCCGCGACGAACGCCTGGTGCCGGTGATCCGCCGGGCCGACCAGGTGCCCGCGCTCGACGCGCAGCTGCGGGCCCTGCTGGCCGGGCCGACCCCCGCCGAGCGCGACGACGGGCTGACCAGTGCCCTGCCGGGAGCCTTCACCAGCGCGGTGGTCGAGCTGGTCGACGGGTTGGCCCGGGTCACCGTCGGGCTGACGGCGGTGGACACCGGACGCAGTGACGGCCGGCTGGCGTACGGTCAGATCGTCTGCACACTCACCGCCCGCACCGATGTCACGGCGGTGCTGTTCCTGGAGGGCGGCGCGCCGCTGAGCGTCCCCCGGGCGGACGGCTCGCTGTCGTCGGGACCGCTCACCGCGGCCGACTACGCCGTGTTGATCAATCCTCGGTGACGAGGACCGGACCACCCGACGCGCGCGCAGCGCGACGACTCGTATCCTTTCCGCGAACCGTCGTGCCGACGACCGGAAAGGACTTGGTGTGAACGACCGGGCCGAGACGTTGGAGTTCCAGGCCGAAGCGCGTCAGCTGCTCCGGCTGATGGTCCACTCGATCTACTCGAACAAGGACGTCTTCCTCCGCGAGTTGATCTCGAACGCGTCAGACGCGCTGGACAAGCTGCGCCTGGCGTCGATGGTCGACAAGGATCTCGCCGTCGACGCCGGCGACCTGCACATCGCCATCGAGGTCGACCGGGACGCCCGCACCCTCACCGTGCGGGACAACGGCATCGGCATGAGCCGCGACGAGGTGGTCTCCGTCATCGGCACCATCGCCAAGTCCGGCACCGCGGAACTGCTGCGGCAGCTGCGGGAGGCCAAGGACGCGGGCGCCTCGCAGGAGCTGATCGGCCAGTTCGGCGTCGGCTTCTACGCCGCGTTCATGGTGGCCGAGCGGGTCGAGCTGGTCACCCGGCGGGCCGGGGAGAGCGGTGGTACCCGCTGGGAGTCCACCGGCGAGGGCACCTACACCATCACCGAGCTGGACGACGCCCCACAGGGCACGGCGGTGACCCTGCACCTCAAGCCCGCCGACGCCGAGGACAACCTGCACGACTACACGGCCGAGTGGAGGATCCGGGAGATCGTCAAGCGTTACTCCGACTTCATCGCCCATCCGATCCGGATGACCGTCGAGCGGCCCGGTTCCGACGACGCCCCCGCCACCACCGAGACGGTGACCCTCAACTCGATGAAGGCACTGTGGGCCCGCCCGCGCGGCGAGGTCGAGCCCACTGAGTACCACGAGTTCTACAAGCACGTCAGCCACGACTGGGCGGACCCGCTGGAGACCATCCACATGCGGGGGGAGGGGACCTTCGAGTACGAGGCGCTGCTGTTCATCCCCACCCACGCGCCGCTGGACCTGTTCTCCCCTCAGGGCCGCCGGGGGGTGCAGCTCTACGTCAAGCGCGTGTTCATCATGGACGACTGCGACGCGCTGATGCCCAACTACCTGCGGTTCGTCAAGGGTGTGGTGGACGCCCACGACCTGTCGCTGAACATCTCCCGGGAGATCCTCCAGCAGGACCGGCAGATCCGCGCCGTCCGCCGTCGCCTGGTCAAGAAGATCCTCGCCACGGTCAAGGACCTCAAGACCGACCAGCCGGAGCGCTACCGCACCTTCTGGACCGAGTTCGGGCCGGTGGTCAAGGAAGGTCTGCTGGAGGACACCGACAACCAGGACACCCTGCTGGAGATCATCTCGGTGGCCTCCACCAACGACCCGGCCGAGCCGACGGACCTGGCCGGTTACCTCGAGCGGATGCGCGAGGGCCAGCAGGACATCTACTACGCCACCGGCGAGAACCGGGCCACCATCGAGAACTCCCCGCACATGGAGGCGTTCCGCGCCAAGGGCTACGAGGTGCTGCTGCTCACCGACCCGGTCGACGAGGTCTGGGTGGAGCGGGTCGGCAGCTACGCGGGCAAGACGCTGCGCTCGGTCGCCAAGGGGCAGGTCGACCTGGACACCGAGCAGGAGCGTACCGAGGCCGAGGCCGAACGGGAGCGGCAGCGTACCGAGTACGCCGACCTGCTCAGCTGGATGAGCACCGTGCTGGCGGACAACGTCAAGGAGGTCCGCCTGTCGTCGCGGCTGACCACCTCGCCGGCCTGTGTGGTCGGCGACGCGCACGACCTCACGCCCACCCTGGAGAAGATGTACCGGGCGATGGGGCAGGAGGTGCCGAAGGTCAAGCGGATCCTGGAGATCAACCCGACCCACCCACTCGTCACCGGCCTGCGCAAGGCACACGAGCAGGGCGCCACCGGCGACGCCCTGGCGGAGACCGCCGAGCTGCTCTACGGCACCGCGCTGCTCGCCGAGGGCGGCGACCTGGCCGACCCGGCGCGGTTCGCCCGGATCCTCGCCGACCGTCTCGCCCGCACCCTGTAGTCGCGGCCCGCTGTCGGGATCGGGTGACGTCGGAGCCCACTCGATCCCGTCAGCGGGCCGGCTCGGCGCGCAGTCGGCAAGGCCCACAACATGCCGTCGAGACGCGGGGCGGCGTCGGGTCTCGGCGTCGGTCGGGGCGGCGGCTCAGCGGGTGAGGCCGGCGATGGTGGCCAGCCGCGCCACGCCGGCCGGTGGTAGGCAGTCCGGTGCTCGGCCGCAGCCGCCGGCACCCGTCGCGCCGGATCACCACCTCGTTCTGCTTCGGCCGAGATGGGTGGCGTCGGCGTTCCGAGTCACCGCAGTGCCGCGGCGAGGTCGGCGGCGTTGTCGAACGCGGGTGCCGCCCTTTCGGATTCGTCCTCAGTGAGCGTGACGGACTTTGCGCGGGTCAGCATCTCGGCCGCAGTGTTGGGGTCGTGCAGCACCATCGCGAGTTCGGCGCGGTAGACCAGGACCTCCACCTGCTCGACCGGGTCGTCGTCGGCTTGTGGTCGGACCAACGCGCTGTCGAGGATCCGTACGGCCTGTCCGACGTTTCCTCTGGAATCGGCCTGCACGACAGCATTCGCCAGGGCCTTGGCCAGCCGCCCGGCCGGCGTGGCGGCCGGTATCGGCGCGGTGGCGGCGTCCCGGTAGACGCGGATCCAGTTGCCGCCCGGGTCGATGACGCTGAACCCGCCCAACCCGTCGGCGTTCTTCCGCGCCCGGGGCCGGGTCATCCGCGGCGTTCCGGAGACCAGGACCTTGCCGTACGCGGCGCGCATCCCAGCGGCGAACGCCCCGTGCAGTCCCTCGATGTCCGCGGTGAGGACGAGACAGGAGCCGTAGGACTGCTCCGGGTCGAACCCGGCGATCTCGAAGAACTGCAGCTGCAGGTCTTCCCGCTGCACCCCCACACACGCGTTGGGCTTGCGCTGCTTGTACGTGGTGCGGAAACCGAGAACTCCGTAGAAGGCCTCGATGTCGTCGATGGACGCGCACGGCAGCAGGGGAACGGTCCGCTCGTTGGTCATGCCTCCTTCCTAGACGTCGCAGGGTGTCCATCGCCCATGGAAACAGCCGATCATCGCCGTCGGCCATCCGATCGGCTGATGACCTGAGAACGCGAGGTCGCCGTGCTGAGCCATCGAGGGCTGCCTCCCTGCCGGCCACAGGACTCGCCAAGATCAGGCGTCGGGATTTAGCCGCGGACCGGGCGTCACGGAGCGCAGCCGCTGCCCATGGGCAGGCGCGAGGACACGCCCGAGAAGTTCAGTGTTGGTGCGGTCAGTGCGTTCGTCGCGCCACGAACACGTACTCCCGCCCAGGGCGGTCCGCGGCCTCGCGGACGTCGATGGTGGTGAAACCACTGGTCACCAGGGTCTGCTCGACCTCTGCTCGACTGCGGAACCTGAGGGTGGAGTCGGATTCCACCGAGAAGCCGTCGGAGGCGAAGGTGTACGTGTACCGGAAGGAGACGTATGGCAGCGCCACCCTGGTGACTTCCATGCGCCGTTCGACCTCACCGATGCCAGGAAGGTTTCGGGTGACGGGATCGGTGTCGAGGACCCATTCCTCCCAGGCGCGGCGCTGCGGGCGTCTCGTCTCGAACACGAGGTGGCCGCCGTCGCGTAGCGCACCACGGATGCCCTGCAGTGTCGCGCTCCAGTCATCGTCGTCAAGGAAGACTTGAGCCACGTTGCCGGTCATGACCGCGATGTCAGCTGACAGCCCGGGGAGCGTCGTGGCATTCCCGTGGAGCCAGGTGACCGCTGCGGCGCCGGGTTTGGATGCCGCCACCTCGAGGGAGGCGGCGGCGGGATCGACGCCGGTCACCTGTCGTCCGCTTCTCGCCAGCAGGATGGCCAGGGATCCGGTGCCGCATCCGACATCGAGCACGTGTCGGGCGTCGAACTCGTCGGCGATGCGAAGATATGCGTCGAGGTCTACGCGGTCGCCATCGAACGCGTCGTAGACAGGCGCGAGGCGCGGGTGGGCAAAGATGGCGTCGGGCATGCCACAGAACCGTAGCGATACGGATTGTCCGCGACCAGCAGTAATCGAAGCGGTTGGGATATCGCTCCTGCCGCACCGAACGCGGCGGCCTGATGTACTGCGTTACCGCTTCTGTGCTCGGTACTTCCGGAGCAGCGCCGTAATCTTGGCGTAGTCACGGGCGCCGTTCAGCTCGTTGAGCAACTCGTCTGGGCAGAGTTCATAAAGATCGCCCCACCACCGGCGACCTCGGTTGTCCCAGATCCGGTAGCCGCCATCAACGCCCCTCGCCACGTACCTTCGCCTCGCCACCGGTGGCAAGGTATCGCACGTCGTCCGAGTGGACACCCGCGGGAGCCTTGACGGTTGCGTGCGGACCTTGCGCAACAGTTCAGGCGAGTGCGCGAAATGGCCGCGACCCGTGCGGCTGAGTAACGAGGATGACGTCCGCGGCCGAGTCAGGGATCGTGATGCGGTGACGATCGCGGACGACATGGACGACGAGCAGAACTGGACGGGTGGCTTCTACGAACTCTGCCTGGTCCTCGGCGCATCTGACGATGACAACGTCGACCGGGCCCTACGGTCCCTGTGGCGTGCCGCCGGGGTCCGAGGCTGCCATGTTCGTCAGGCCGAGGGGGCCGGGTTGGTGGTGGTCGAGCTTGGCGTGGCCGCCCTCCAAACGCATGGTCACTTACTCGGGACGCTGACGCTGCCCTCGGGCGCCCGCGTCGTCTGCGGTGGGTTCCTGTCCCGGTACGAGGGCCTGGACACCTTGGAGCTTTACCTGCCACTGGGCGCGTTGTCCCGCCTCGATGGCCGGATCGGCGGCTACCCCTTCGACGACGTCAGTGGCGTGGAATCGTTGACGTGGCGTAGCGCGCTCGACCGGTGGCTGGCCGACATCGCGATCGCCGTGTACGACGAGGTGCCGTTCCAGCGCGCGCTCATCGGTTTCGAGATCGATGAGGACCGCGACATCAGCGGCGACGAGCGGCGTGCCGCGGTCCTGATGCCCCTCGCGGACGGCGTGGAGTACCGCCCCGCCAACACCTGACCAGGCGTGAAATCGCGGGCCGCCGGGTACCAGTGGCCGGCATGAGTGCGAGTGTGCTGGTGGATCCGGACCGGCCTGCGCCGGCCGTGGCGGTGGGCACCGTCGCGGTGGTGGCCCACCGGAAGAAGAACCTCGGTGGGGGCCTGGACGAGCTGCGCGCCGCCCTGGTCGGCGCGGGTGTCGAGCAGCTGCTCTGGTACGAGGTGCCCAAGAGCCGTAAGGCACCGAAGAAGGTCCGCAAGGCGCTCGACAAGGGTGCCGAACTGGTCTTCGTCTGGGGCGGCGACGGCATGGTCCAACGTTGCGCCGACACTCTCGCCGGGTCCCGCGTACCGATGGCGATCCTGCCGGCCGGCACCGCCAACCTGTTCGCCACCAACCTGGGCGTTCCCGAGGATCTGCGCGAGGCGGTCCGGATCGGTCTGCACGGGCGGCGGCGTCGGCTCGACCTGGGCAAGCTCAACGGCGAGCACTTCGCGGTGATGGCCGGTGCCGGCTTCGACGGCGACCTCATCCGCGAGGCCGACCGGGAGATGAAGGGGCGCCTCGGCCGGCTCGCCTACGTGTGGACCGGGCTGCGCCACGTGCGTGGCGAGCTGACCCGGACCCGGATCATCGTCGACGGAGCCCTGTGGTTCGACGGTGAGGCCAGTTGCGTGCTGTTCGGCAACGTCGGCACCATCACCGGCGGCATCCCCGCCTTCGACGACGCCCGCCCCGACAGCGGTTCGCTGGAGATCGGGGTCTCCACCGCCAGCGGCGCCGTCGACTGGGCCCGTACCCTCGGCAAGATGGCCACCGGCCGCTCCGAGGATTCCAAGTTCGTGCGGATCACCCGGGGCCGCAAGGTCAAGGTCCGCTTCGCCGACCCCAAGACGTACGAGTTGGACGGCGGTGCCCGCAGCACGGCCCGGAAACTGAAGGTACGCGCCGTGCCCGCCGCCCTGACCGTGTGCTGCCCGGAGCGGAACGCCGAGGAGGCCCCGGCCACGCCACAGTGAGCCTCACATCCGCGATCTGAGCACGTCGAACTCGCAGCCTCGTGCGGACGGGTCGAAGCCGTGTTCGATCAGCCAGCGGGACGCCAGCAGGCTGCGCAGCGACCACCACGCGCGAATCACGTCCCGGTCGACGTCGGTACCGTAACCGGCCAGGAGATCGTCGAGTCGCTCCTCGTGCCCGAGGGTCAGGACGGCCAGGTCGTACAGCGCGTCGCCGGGTGCCGCCTCGGACCAGTCGATCACGCCGGTGACCTCGTCGCCGTCGGTGAAGATGTGGGTGATCTGCAGGTCGCCGTGCATGAACACCGGCGTCCACGGCCGGATCGCGGCCTCGGCGATCTCGCGATTGCGGTCGACCAGATCCGCCGGCAGGGCGCCGCTGTCGACGAGCCAGGCGCATTCGCGTTCGAGTTCCGCGTCGAGGCCGACGAGCTTCCTGCCAACCCACGGCGGTGGTGGCGTGTCGTGCAGCTCCCGGATCACCGCGCCCGCCGCGGCCCACGCCGCCGGTGACGCGGGCGAGGGCTCGCCGAGACGACCGAGAGCCTGGCCGGGCACGGCGGCGATCGCGAGGACGGGCGGCTTGCACCACCGGACCTCGGGAGTCGGAACGGGCGCCAGCCGCATCGCCTCGACCTCGACATCGATGCGCGCCCGGTCACTGTCGACCTTCAGGAACAGCTCACCGACCCGCAGGGTCGCGCGCTCGCTGTGGGCGACGACGACCGTGACCTCATCCACACCGGCCATTATCGGGGATCGATCGGCGATGTAGCTGCGGGCGTCTGGATAAAGCAGCCGTGGCGCAGGGACAGGGCTTGCCGCCGTCACTACAGTGTCCGCTGTGCGTGACGGACCTTCGCGGATAGTCGTCCGGAAATGCCGACAGCGGGACGTCGCCGCTCTGGAGGAGTCCGCACCCACCGGTCGGAACCGCTACCACGAGGCCCGCTATCGCCGTCAGAGCGAGGGCACCAGCACCTTTCTGATCGCCCACCTCGATGACGTTCCGGCTGGCTGCGGCGAGATCTTGTGGGAGGGAGCCAAAGAGTCGGATGTGCGTGGCCGCTTCCCCGACTGCCCGGAGATCAACGGCTTGATCGTCGTTGCCGGACATCGGTCTCAGGGCGTCGGAACGACGATCATCCGGGCCGCCGAGGCAATCGCGTTGCGGCGCGGTCACCACCGGATCGGAATGGGCGTCGGCGAGGACAACTCCCGGGCGGGTGCGCTCTACCTTCGACTCGGATACCAGGACACCGGCTACCGCTACCTCGACCGCTACCACCACATCGACGAGCGAGGAACCCGACACGAGGTGACCGACCGCTGTCTGTTCCTGGTCAAGAGGCTTCGCGACGTTCCCGAGTGACGCCGTCGCAGCCGAGCACCGAGGTGCGACAGGCGGGTCGTCGGCAGCGGGCGCGGATGCGCCTCCGATCACCGCCGGACAAGCTGCCGTCAGTCGACCAGCGCGCAGGCCTGGACTGCGGCTCAGCGGGTGGCGAGAGCCGTCAGCCGGGACAGCAGCCCCGTACGGATGGCCCGCTGGCCCTCGTCCTCGGTCCGCAACCATGGGCAGGCCACATCGAACGCCACCACCCGGTTGGTCGCGAACAGTCGCGCGCAGGCGGCCAGGACGGCATCCGCCGACGGGCCGTTCGGCGCCGGGAAACGTAGACCGGGTACCTCGCCGGGGTCGATGACATCCACGTCGACGTGCAGGACCAGCGGGCCGGACGGCACGGTGTCCGCGGAAACCTCAGGGATCGGGATCCGGCGGGTCGCGCTGCCAGCCAGATAGTCGATTTCGGCGGGATCCAGGTCCCGCGCGTCGACCAACACCGTGCGCTCCGCCGGTACGGGCCGCAACCCGATCACGTCGGCGTACCGCTCCGGATGCGCGCCGTTCAGTAGCCGCAGCGCGAGACCTCCCAGATAGCCCGATGTGCTCGTCTGCACGGTGTGCACGTCACCGTGGGCGTCGAACCAGACAACCGCCGGGTCGACTCCCGCTCCTTGCACCCCGGTGACGGTGCCGCCGGCGACCATGCAGTCGCCGGAGACCACCACCGGTACGCGGCCCGCCGCCACCACCGGCGACACTGCCGCCGCGGTGGCGGAGCACACGCCCGCCAGGCGCCTCCAGGTGTCCCCGTCGAGTACCTGCGACCGAACGGTGATGTCTGCCGGCACCGGGATCTCATCGTCCAGCAGCCGCTCATCTTGGTGGTAGGGCACCAGGATCGTGGTCACGCCTCACCCTTCGTCGAGTCCACAGTCACCATTCACAGCATGAAGTTGTTATTGTCACCCCAGGTCAAGAGCGCCAGCGCGAACTTTTCGCCAACGCGTTCGAGGTGTGGAAAGTGGCCCGCGTTGACCTGAAGACCGATGCCCGTAACAGGGTCTTCCGCTTGGCGATCGAGCGTACGGGTGCGCGGTTCGAATGGTGACCGGCGTCGGCTACGTCTGGCCGACGCCGGTCAACGGCCGTCCGAGGCGGTACCGCGTGTCGAGCTGGTCAGGGGACGAGTGCCACAACTCGGGTTGGTGCTGCGGGGCTGGGTCAGAAGTACACCGTCTTGGTCTTCGAGTACGTGGTGTACTGGTTGCCCGGGTAGAAGGTTGATCCGGACACGGTGACGTCAGCCCTGCTGAACGCGTAGCTGGAGACGAGCTCGCCGGTGAAGGTCTCGCAGTTCTGGTAGTAGACGACGTGGGTGGCGGTGGCGGTTCCCCCCTTGATGGTCACGGTCGAACTCGGGTAGGTGCTCTGTCCACACAGCGTCACCGAGTAGCTCGCCTGGGCGCTTCCCGCCGCCCCGGTCAGGGTGCCGGTGGCGGTGCCGAGCGGGACCGTGTTGTTGTAGCCGCCCTTGACCGACACGCTGAACGGGGCCGTGCCTGCCTGGGCGCCGGCCGCGGGGAGCACGGCCACTGCGGCCGCGCCGGCGGCGCCGGCGGCCAACAGGCGGATGAAGCGGGAGGAACGGACTTGGGACATGCGTACTCCAGACGTAAAGGGGAATTGGCTCGCGGCGTGAGCCGACTGTGCACCCAAGGTTAGACGGAGTGCGGCGTGAAAGCACGTACTGAATTGAGGTCGGCGAATACAAGTACGCATGGCCGTCAATGTTGTACCTCAATGTCACCATTTACGTGACACGCGGCGGCGTGCGGCCCGACACACGGCGAAGCCGTGGAATCCGGGCGGTGGCTGGCCGTTCCTGGCGGTGCCGCAGAAGCGTTTGTAGAGGCAGTGCTTCTTCTTATCCCGCAGGGCGGCGAGGTTGGCGCACGTGGCGGCGACGAAGCACCATATCGCGATCGATTCGGCAATCCGCGAATCGAACGACCTCGTCAGGACGAATGGTCCCGCGATGCTGCCTGGGTCGCCATCGAGTAGCGAAACTGTCGGCGCTTGATGCGAAAGATCGTGGTCGCATCATCGGGCGCAATGATCTCGGCTGTGCGGGATACCAATGATCAGCGCCTATCACAACGCCCCCGGGTGCCGGGTACGCGGTGCGTTTCGCGGACGTGGGCTGCCTGACCGGGGCCGTGCGGCCCGACCGCGTCATGGTCGAGGTCAGCGGCTCGGCTGCCGAGTTCGGGTGTCCGGAGCCCTTCTCTCATTGACGGCGTCCGGCATTCCAGCTCGCCACGTCAGCCCCGTCGACCGGCCGACATGGGGGGGAGCGGCGCGACGATGTCCGCTCGCGCCGACGTCGCCAGGTCAGCGCGCAAGCGGTCAGGCAGACGGCGGCGGCGAGGACCAGCGGTGGTCGTGGGCCGATCAGCACGGCGGCGGAGCCGAGCGGTGTCGTCGCCGCGATCGACCCGAACATGACCGTGTTGGCGGTGGCGGCGATCCGGCCGAGCAGCGCGTCGGGACTGTGTGTCTGGACGGCGGTGACGGCCGCGACGAGCGCCCACGGCAGTCCCAGACCGGTCACCACCGACGCGGCGACCACCACTGGCCACCACGGCGAGCAACGGCCCAGGCAGCTGATCGCGAAGAGCCCGCCTCCGGCGAGGGCCACCGCTGTCGGGTCGAACCGGGCGATCAACCGGCCGACGACCAGTCCACCGGCGACCGACCCGGCACCCTGGGCGCTGAGCAGCACGCCCAGGAACGTCGCCGGCAGGCCGAGCGTGTCGGTGACGACGGCGTAGCCGGCGGCGGTGACGAAGCCGGACATGCCTATGGCGACCCCGGCCAGCACGACCGGTCGTCGGATGGACGGGGAGCCGAACAGGACGGCCAGGCCGACTCGGACTCCCCGGTCCCGGGGTGCGACCGGCGGCGGCGTGCGGGTCAGGCGCAGCGCCGCGAAGCCGGCTGCGGCGAGGGCCGGCAGGACGGCGGCGAGCAGGGCGACCAGGTGCCCGCCCTGCCAGGTGTACAGGCCGGCACCGGCCAACGGTGCGACCAGCTTGACGCCCTCCTGGGCGCTGGAGCGCCACCCGTTGACCCGGCCGAGATGCACCGGCGACAGGGCCGCCGGCAGCAGAGCGCTCTCACCCGCGTCGATCAGGACGTACGCGATGCCGTAGACCGTGGCCACGCAGAACAGCAGCCACACCTGGCCGGGGCCGCGGACCGCCAGCAGGCTGGGCAGGGTGGCGGCGAGGGTCAGGTTGGCCGCGACGACGAGCGGGCGTCGGGGCAGCCGGTCGACGACAGCGCCGAGCCACGGGCCGGCGAGGGTGGGTGCGTAAGCGCAGAGGCCGGCGAGCGCGGCCAGGCCGGGCGAGCCGGTGAGGTCGAGGATCCAGATGCCGGTGACCAGGGCCATCGCGCTGCCGCCGAGGCCGGACAGCAGGGACACCGCCACGAACAGGATCGCGTTGCGCCGCACGAGCCCTCCGGGATCGAGTCAGAGTGGCTCACAGCGTCCTGTCTTGAGTCGCGTCGAGGCAATAGCTGCGGGTAGGTGTCAACGTCTCGTTGACAGCGCCTCGGCGAGGTGGCGGGCGACGGCGCGTACCGGGGCGGGCAGTCCGGGATCGGCGGCCGGCAGGTCGGCGCTGATCCGGGCGGCCAGGTCGTACAGGGCACCCGGCTCGGCCTCCAAGGCGAGCACCGTGGTCCGGCGGGTCAGCGCGGCCCGGGGGAAGCGGGTATCCCAGCGACGGTCGGCGTCGATCCAGCGCCACAGGTCGGTGAGGAGACCGCGCAGTGCGGCGACCTCGGCCGGCCAGCGTCTGTCGGATTCCTTCCGGCGACTCGCGCGCGCGACGGCCAGGCGCTGGCGGCGCTGCTCGGCCGCCTGGCGACTGCCCAGCCCGAGTGCTCCGGCGACCTGGTTCCAGGTGGCGCCGGCCTGCCGGGCCCGGTCGATGAGATCGAGTTCGGTGTCGTCGATCCGGTCCCGGGTGGCCGGGACGTCGGCGAGTTGATCGATCGGGTCAACCACCTGTCAACGTTACATTGACAGCCCTCGGCCGGGCCGGCTCGCTCAGGCGGCGGCGGACTGGCGGCGGGCGTGGTCCGTCGACCAGGTCGGGCGGGCGGTCGGGGCTGCCCAGGTGTCGTCCTGAGTGGTGGCAGGGGCTGTCGTCTCGTCGGCCGCGCCGCCCTGGGCGAGATTGAGCGCCCGCTGAGCCTGCTGCCACGGCTCGCACGGCCAGTTCTGACCGGCGCACAGCAGGTGGGTGCAGCCGCCGTCCTCGCCGGGTGCGTGCGCGTCGGCGACGTCCAGGGCGAGCCGCCACAGCAGCGGGTCGGTGACTCCGGCCGGACGGTCGGCGGTCTGGTGGTGCCGGTCGGTGGCGTTCTCGGACACGCGTGATCCCCCTCGTAGTCGAGCCTCACGCTCTTGATCTCCAGTCTGCACGCAGGTCAAACACGAGTTCCGCGACGGTCGGGCGAGGTGGGCGTGGTCACCGGGGGCGGGGCCGCCAGTGATTGACAGATCCCTATCTGCGGGCGAAGGATGTCGGCATCTCGATCACTCCTACGACCCGGATGCGCGGCGCTGCGTAATCGGCGATGCGGGCAGCGTCGACCGCCGAGCGCGCCGTCGTGGCCGTCCCGCAGGCGGGGTGGCCCGGTGGATCCGCGCTGAACCCGCTGCCTCCGCGCCGCGCGCCGAGAAGAGGGGCGACCGCCTCATGTCCAAGGTCCGTACGGGCTCCCGCTGGCGACCCCAGCTGCCCGCCGCCACCGCACTGGCCGCCTTCGCGGCCGTCCTGCTGCTGGTCAGTCCCGCTGCGGCGATCGTGCCGCAGGCCGCCGCCCCGGTGACCGCGCCCGCCGACCTCGGCCGGCTCGCCGACGAGCGGGCCAGCGTGGTCGAGGTGATCCTGGCCGACACCGCCGAGCTGGACGCCCTGGTGGCCACCGGCGTCGACCTCGACCACCACGTCACCCACACCGGTGACGGCATCGTCGTGCACGCCGTGGTGACCGGCAACGAGGTCGCGACGCTGACCCGGGCCGGCTTCACCTTCGGCACGGTGCTGCACACCCCGCAGGACGCGGCGCAGCGGGTGGCCGAGCGGGAGGCGACCATCGCCGCCCACCTGGCCGAGAACCAGGAGTACGCCGCCGCCGCCGACTTCTCGGCCCGGTCCACCGTCTCCGACGTCAGGATCATCCGGGCGGACTACTACACCTCCGGCGACACGCAGGTGCTCTCGGTCGAGGCGAAGTGGGCGTCGGGACAGGCCGACTCCAGCCCGTTGACCGTCGAGCGGGACAGCGGGCCGGGCACCGGGATCGGCTCCGGTGGCACCCAGACCATCTCCCGGTTCGTCGACGCCGGTGTCTACCTCTACCACCGGGGCGCGGCGCAGGTGACCAGCCGTCCGGCGTACGTGCGGATCACCAGTCCGAGCGGCGACGTGGCGGTGGCCAAGGTCAACGAATGGCTGCCCGTCCCGCCGAAGGACCCGGAGGGGCCGGGCTACATGAAGGACTTCGTGGCCAGCTACCTGACCCCCACCGAGCTGTACGACCGGATCAAGGCGCTGTCCGCGCAGTACCCGAAGATCTCGGAGATCGTCGAGCTGCCGCACCGGACCAACGGCTACCGGCGCAAGGCGCAGGCGGTGCTCGGCACCGTCGACGCCAGCCGGGTCGCGGTCGACTCGCTGGCCTGGGGTCACCAGGGCGGCAACGACATCTCCGTCGAACTGGCCGATCCCGGCGTCGCCGACGCGCCCCTGGCGGTGACCGTCACCGGCACCGCAGTCCGCGTCGACCTCGCCACCGACGGCAGCGGCACCGTCACCAGCACCGCCGAGCAGGTCGTCGCCGCGCTCAACGCGCAGGCGGGGACGCTGCTGACCGCGTACACCTATCGGGGCAGCCCGGGCACCGGCGTGGTCGCGCCTGCCGCGCGGACCGCGCTCTCCGACGGCCTCGCCGCGCCGGCGTCGGTCTCCCGCGACCCGCACCCGGTGTACGCCATCCGCATCGGCAAGCACCGCGACGGCTCCCGCCTCGGGGTGCTCGCGTACGCCCAGGAACACGCCCGGGAGTGGGTGCCGCCGCTGGTCACCATCGAGACCGCCGAACGGCTGCTGCGCAACTACGCGCACGACCGCAAGACCCGCGAACTGGTCGACAACCTCGACATCTGGATCGCTCCGTCGATCAACCCGGACGGCGGGCACTACTCGTTCTACGACTTCAACTCCCAGCGCAAGAACATGACCAACCACTGCGCCCCGCAGGCGCCGGCGGACTTCCTCGGCCGCAACTCGTGGGGCGTGGACAACAACCGCAACTACACCGAGTACAGCCTGTTCGACGGGTACGCGGGCGCGTCGACCAACTGCACCAGCGGCACCTACGCCGGCCCGGGCGAGCTGTCCGAGCCGGAGAACCGCAACGTCGACTGGCTGGCCGCCCGACCGAACATCAGGTTCTCGATGAACCTGCACTCGTCCGGCAACTACTTCATGTGGTCGCCCGGCTCGTACGCCGTCCCCGGCCGAGTCTCGGCACCGCGGCCGACGCTGGCCGAGGAGTCGCTGTTCTGGGGCGCCTCGTCGCGGATCCTGACCGCCATCAAGCGGCACCGCAACCTGGCCGTCACCCCGGCCCGGACCGGCCCGATCGCCGACGTGCTCTACTCGGCGGCCGGCAACTCCGGAGACATGCTCTGGTACAAGTACGGCATCTACGCCTGGAACTTCGAGGTCGGCACCTCGTTCCAGCCGGACTGGCAGGAGGCGCACGCCGAGACGATGGAGTTCGCCAACGGCCTGACCGAGATGCTGCGGGTGGCCCGGGACTTCGACACCGACCGCAAGCGGCCGAGAAGCTCGCTGTCGGTGCGGGCGAGCGCCACCCCGGGCATGGTCGACGTCACCTTCTCCACCAGCGAGCCGGCGGCCGTGTTCTACACCCTCGACCGGAGCCGACCCACCTACGCCGCCACCCTCTACGGCTCGGCCGGCATCCGGGAGGGCGGCGAGACGCTGACCATCCCCGTCGGCACCACCGTGCACTGGTTCTCCGTCGACGCGGCCGGCAACGTGGAGCGCAACTACAAGCCCGACGGCCGGGGCAACAACCACAACAAGCAGAAGGTCAAGGCACCGAAGCGCTGACCGGACGCCCCGGCGAGCCGTGGGTGCCCCGGCGATCTGCCGGCACCCACGGCTTGACCTTGACAGAGTGACAAGGTCTTCACTGTGTCGAGGAGGTGATCCGGATGAACACGTCACAGGAGGCCACGCAGACCGCACGGATGCTGCGTGGGTTGGCACACGGCGACGCGTCGGTGCGGCTGCGGGCCGCGCTGGCGGCCGGCACGACCCCCGACCCGCAGTTGATCGACAAGCTGGTGGAGCGCTGCGCGGTCGAGCCCGACTTCTCCGTACGCGAGATGCTCACCTGGGCCCTCACCCGGCACCCGGCCGCACTGACCGTCCCCGGGCTCGTCGCGGAGCTGCGCTCGGAGACCGCACAGGCGCGCAGCCAGGCGTTGCACACGCTGTCCAAGATCGGGGACCGGCGGGCGTGGCCGGCGATCACGCGAGCGCTGCTGACCGACGCCGACGACGAGGTGGCCCGCAGCGCCTGGCGGGCGGCGGTGGTACTGGCACCCGAGGGTGACCGGCCGGCGCTGGCCGAGGTGCTGGCGACCCAGCTCGGGCGCGGCGGACGGGAGACGCGGTTGAGCCTCAGCCGGGCACTCATCGCGCTCGGTGAGGTGGTCACGCCGGTCCTGGCCGTGGCCGGGACGCATCCCGACCCCGGCGTGCGGCAGCACGCGATCGCCACGCAACGCCTGGTCGACGACCCGGACGCCGGCTTCGAGTTCGCGATCGAGGAGGCGAAGCGCGTGGTGGCGCTCGGCGAGAACGACCGGATCCGGTGACCGGCGGTGCTGATCGGTGAGGTGGCCCGACGCTCCGGCGTCAGTGCCCGGATGCTCCGGCACTACGAGTCGCTCGGCCTGGTGGAGCCGACGGGCCGCAGCGGGGTCGGCTACCGCGAGTACTCGAACGACGACATCCGCAGGATCTTCCACATCGAGAGCCTGCGGTCGCTGGGGCTGTCGCTGCGGGAGGTGAGGCGGGCGCTCGACGATCCCGCCTTCACCCCCGCCCGGCTCGTGGCGGACCTGATCCAACAGACCCGGGAGCGGATCGCGGCGCAGACGGAGCTGCTCACCCGCCTGCGTCGGATCGGGGCCGCGCAACCCACCGACTGGGCGGACGTGCTCCAGGTCGTCGCCCTGCTCCAGGCGCTCGGCTCGGAGAACGCCGGCCGCCGTCAGCGCGCCGCCCTGTCCTCGGCCGGTGACACGGCGATGCCGGCGGAGGCACTTGTCCAGGCGGTGCTGGGCGAGTCGGACCCCAACGTCGCCGGTGCGCTGCGCTGGGCGCTGGCGCAGTCGGCCGGCGATGCGGCGGCGCTGCTGGCGGCGGGCCTCGACGCACCCGACGCCGAGGTACGCGAACGCGCCGTCCGGTCCATCGCCGAGATCCCCGACGGTGCCGCGACCGTGCTGCTGCGGGACGCCCTCGCCCACCCCGACGCCGTCGTCCGCAGGTACGCGGCCCTCGCGCTGGGGGCACGTGGCGTGGCCGAGGCGATCCCGCCCCTGATCGAGATGGTCGTCGAGGAGACCAACGAGGCCGACGCGGCCGACGCCCTGACCGCGCTGGCCGGTGAGCCCGCGCTGGCGGACCAGATCGCCGCCCGGCTCGTCGAGCGCCTCGCCACCGACGGCGTCGGGCCGCCGGCACGCAGCCGATTGACGCAGGCGCTCGCCGACATTCCAGGGGCCACCGCCACCCGGGCCCTCACCGAGTTGTCCGGGGACGCGGACCGCACCGTCGCGGCCACCGCCAGGTACGTGCTGACCCTGCGCGACGGGCGATAGCGGAGAGCGCGGCCGGGCGGCCACGTCGGTCAGGGTGCCGCAGCGGAGTGTCAGCGCGCCCGGTCGGGGTCAGCTGCCACCCGGTCGCCCGGCTGTCGGCGCGGCGGGTAGCGGGGGCCCGGCTCCATCGGAGGCCGCCGACCGCCATGATGAGACGGTGAAGATCCTGTCCATCCAGTCCTCGGTCGCCTACGGTCACGTCGGCAACTCGGCCGCGGTGTTCCCGTTGCAGCGGCTCGGCCACGAGGTCTGGCCGGTGCTGACCGTGCACTTCTCCAACCACACCGGCTACGGCGCGTGGCGCGGACCGCTGCTGGCCCCCACCGACGTCGCCGAGGTGATCGCCGGCATCGCCGACCGTGGGGTGCTCGGCGACGCCGACGCGGTGCTCTCGGGCTACCAGGGGGATCCGGCGATGGGCGCGGTGATCCTCGACGCGGTGACCCTGGTGAAGACCGCCAACCCGGACGCCCTCTACTGCTGCGACCCGGTGATGGGTGACGTCGGCCGGGGCATGTTCGTCCGGCCCGGCATCCCGGAGTACCTGCGCGACGTGGTGGTGCCCCGCGCGGACATCGTCACCCCCAACCAGTTCGAGTTGGAGTTCCTCGCCGGCCGCCCGACGAACACGCTCGACGACCTGCTGGCCGCCGTCGACGCGGTACGCGCCACCGGGCCCCGGCACGTCCTGGTGACCAGCGTGCTGCACGGCGACCTGCCGGCCGGCTCGCTGGAGGTGGTGGCCGTCTCGGACGCGGGTGCCTGGGCCGTCACCACACCGCTGCTGCCGATCAACCCCAACGGCGGCGGCGACGTCACCGCCGCCCTGTACCTGGCGCACCTGTCCACGACCGGATCGCCGGCCACCGCGCTGGAACGCACCACCGCCTCGATCTTCGCGGTGCTGGAGGCCACCCTGGCGGCCGGCACCCGGGAACTCCAACTGGTCGCCGCCCAGGCCGCGATCGCCGACCCGCCGCCGCGCTTCCCCGCCCGCCGGCTGCGCTAGCTGTAACGCTGGCAACCTTGGCGGGCACCGATGCGCCAGGGGCGTATGCGACACTGGCAACCGCGCGGAGCGCCGCCGGATCAGGGTGATCCCCGGCAAGATCCAGTTCGGACGCAGCCGGCCCTCGATGCGGGTCACCACCGCCACCCGGCCAGCACCGCGTGTTTGCGCAAGGCACGGTGGCCGCCAAGGCGGGGATCGCGAAGTCCTGGCGGCTCGCGTCGTGCCTCTTCCGCGGTTGTCGCGCCTCCGGGTTCGCGGGCTGTCCTTCGCGTCAGGGAGTCGATCATGTGCTTTGCGGCTGATGCCAGTCCGCCGGAACTACCTCAGGAGCGTGTTCGGGCAGTCGCGGACGACCTCGTGCCGGCTCAACGTCTCGAGTTGATCTCCGCTGACGGGGCCCTGGTGTCCGCCGCGCTGGCCGAGGCACCTCAACCTGGCGGGCCTGGTGTGGTCATCTTGCCCGATGTGCGTGGCCTCTACCCGTTCTATGAGCAACTCGCCGAGCGGTTCGCCCAAGCAGGTCACGATGCGATCGTCGTGGACTATTTTGCCCGCACCGCCGGTCTCGCGCCGCGCGGCGACGACTTCGATTTCCAGCCACACCTCTCCGCCACCACCCTGGAGCAGGTGCAGGCTGACATCGCGGCGGCGATTGCCGCGCTGCGCAGGCGCATCGGTGTCCGGCCGGCGGTAGCGATCGGTTTCTGCTTCGGCGGCACTCACGCCTTCCTGGCCGCGACGAACCGTGGGCTCGACCTTGACGCGGTGGTCGGCTTCTACGGCAAGCTCAGCCCCGGCCGGCTGCCCAGGCCCGCTGAGCGGGCACGCAGCATCGGCGTCCCACTGCTCGGTCTGTTCGGCGGGGATGATCCCTCGATCCCCGCCGAGGACATTACGCAGTTCGACCTGGCTCTGCGCCAGGCGGGAGTGCGCCACCAGCTGATCATCTACCCGAACGCTCCCCACTCGTTCTTCGACATCTCCTTCGATGAACACGAGCAGGCATGCAGCGACGCCTGGCACCGGGTTCTCGACTTCCTTGAGCAGCTGCCAGTCTCGCCCAACTGAGACGATCGCACCTCGCAGCGGGTCGGGGTCTCGTGCTGCTCCAGCGCCCTGAGCAGGCCGTACGTCACCGCTCTGCGGTAACGCAGCACCAGAACCGGCGCGGCAGCGGTCACGGCCCGCGATTGTGCCAGGGCATTCGGGCCGACCACGGCATAAGCTTGCCGGTGATGAGCGCTCCACCTCGCCGCGCCTCCGGTGACCTGCTGGTTCACCTGCGACGCGCCCGCGATCACATGGACCGCCACTACACCGAGGCGCTGGATCTCACCGCCGTGGCGGCTGTCGCCAGCGTCAGCAAGTACCACTTCCAGCGCCTGTTCACCATCACCTACGGCTGCTCCCCGGCGGCGTACCTGTCGCAGCGGCGCATCGAGCGGGCCCAGGATCTGCTGCGGAGCACGAACCTGACGGTGACCGAGGTCTGCTACGCCGTCGGGTTCGCCAGTCTCGGCTCGTTCAGCAGCCGGTTTCGTGAGGTGGTCGGTGAGACGCCGAGCGAATTCCAGCGCCGCTGGGCGAGCAGCGGAGCCCCGCACATCCCCGGCTGCTTCGTCTTCATGTGGGGGCTCGCCGAACGCCGCGGGTGACGCCGCAAGCCAGGAGAAGCCGGACGCCGCCGACCGTCTCCTAGCCTGGTCCCATGATTACCAACGTTTCGTTGACCAGCGTGTTCGTCAAGGACATCGACGCCGCCAAGACGTTCTACGTCGACATTCTCGGTTTCGTCGAGGGCGTCGACATCACCCTCGGCGAGGGCTACCGGTGGTGCACCGTCAAGCACCCCAGCCAACCGGAACTGGAGGTGCACCTGACCCTTCCCGGGCCGCCGCTGACGCCGGAGGTGGCGGAGATGTTCCGCCGGGCGCAGGACGAGGGCAACCTGTTCGCCGTCGGCCTGGCCGTCGACGACTGCCGCAAGACCTACGACGACCTGCGGGCCAAGGGGGTCGACTTCATCCAGGAACCGGCGGATCGGCCGTACGGGGTGGAGGCCGTCGCGCGGGACAACTCGGGCAACTGGCTGGTCCTGGTCGAACAGCGGGAGTTCACCCCCGCGGACTTCGACTGAGTGAGCAGGTCCGGCGACGTACGAGCCGCCGCATCGCCGGGGTGCCGTGCCGATCTGGTCGACTCGGCACCCCGGCGACTACCGGGACAACGTTCGTCAGTACCGCAGGTTGCGCAGGTAGCGGTAGCCGACCTCGGCGGTCTGCTGGGGCGTCACGTCGGGAGTGTCGTTCTCCACGATGTACTCCAGCACCGGGTGCTTTCGGAAGATCCGCCTGAAATCGATCATCCCGGTGCCGAGGTCGGCCATGTCGCCGTCGGCGGCGTGCCGGTCCTTGACGTGGTACTGGAGCACCCGCTGCGGCGCCGCGCGAATGACGTCCAGGGTGAAACCCTCGGGGTCGCGCACACCGTCGCCGGACTCGATGCCGCCGGTGACCGCCCAGTAGATGTCGATCTCCAGGTGGACGAGCCGGGGATCCAGTTCCTCGGTCAGCACGTCCCACGGCGTACGACCGCCGCCGAGGTCGATGGTGAACTCGTGGGCGTGGTTGTGGTAGCCGTAGCGCAGACCGGCCCGGGCCGCGGCGGCGGCCTCGACGTTCATCTGCTCCGCCCACCGCTTCCAGTCGTCGGCGTTCTCCGAGTAGAGGTACGGCACCACCATGAACTTCTGACCCAGCGTCACCGCGTTGCGGATCTTCTCCTGTAGCGCGGCGGGCGTCTCGCTGATCCCGTCGTGGCTGGACGTGGCCCTGATGCAGATGCTGTCCAGGAAGCGACGCAGCTGGGCGGCGTTGCGGCCGAAGTAGCCCAGTGCCAGTTCCACCTTCGGGTAGCCGATCCGGGCGAGATGCCGCAGGGTGGCGTCGTAGCCGGGCTCGCCGTTGAGCGCGTCACGGACGGTCCACAACTGGATGCTGATCAGCCCCGGCGGCACCCGCCGCCGACCGCCATGCCCGTGCCCGTGGCCGGGACCGTGCTTGGAACCGGCGGAGGCGGCGGTCGCGCCCACCCCCGCCGTGGCGAGGCCGACACCGGCCATCGCGGCCACCGAGCCGCGTAGCAGGCCCCGCCGGTCGAGAACGGAACGCCGCAGCGCGGCCATCCCGTCATATCCGTAACACATGATGACTCCTCTCGTGGATCTACACGCCGGGTACGAGCACGACCTGGTCGGTCCCGGTCAGCGGCGGCAGTCCGTCGTCACCGGGGTCGGTGTAGTTGGCGACGAACACGGCGGACAGGTTGTCGGTGGCCGGGTCGTGCCCCGACGGGACAGTGGTGACGATCGAGCCGGTGCAGCCGTTGGCGGTGGTCTGCGGGTGGCCGTGGTCGTCGTGGCCGAGGATGTAGGTCACGCTGACCCGGGCGCAGTCCACCGGCTGGTCGTCGGTGACCTGTACCTCGTACCGGATGGTGTCGCCGAAGGCGAAGGGTTGGCCCTCGACCGGCGCGACCAGCTCGACCACCGGCACGGCGTTGCCGACCACCACCCGCACCGACGCCGACGCCGAGCGTCCCTTCCGGTCAGTCACCTTGAGCGTCGCCTCGTAGCTGCCGTTCTCGCGGTAGGTGAACGTCGGGTTCGCCGACCGCGAGTCGACCCGGTCGTCGTCGTCGAGGTACCACTCGTACCGCAGTCGGTCGCCGTCCGGATCGGTGGTGCCCTCGCTGGAGAACTCCACGGTCAGCGGGGCCAGACCGGCGGTCTGACTGGCCGAGACCACCGGAATCGGGCTGCGGTTGCCGTCCCGACCGATGAAGTCGATCCGGGCCACCTGCGCCTCCGGGTTCTCGCTGAAGAAGCCGTCGCCGTACTCGAGGACGTAGAGCGCGCCGTCGGGGCCGAACTCCAGGTCCATCGGGTTGTCGAAGACGACCGAGGGCAGCACCGGCTCGATGCCGTCGAGGGTGCCGCGCCGGTCCAGCTGGAACGCCTTCACGTAGTCGCGGGTCCACTCGTAGAACAGCGGCTTGCCGTCGTAGTACGACGGCCACGCCACCGGGTTGCGGCCCCGGGTGGTGGAGCGGTCGAAGCGGTACGCGGGCCCGGCCATCGGGCCGATGCCGCCGGTGCCCAACTCGGGGAACTGCGCGGAGGCGCCGTAGCTGTACCACACGTCCGGCTGCTGCGTGGCGGGCAGCTTGCGCAGCCCGGTGTTGTTCGGCGACTCGTTGACCGGTGCCGCGCAGTCGAACTCCGTACCGGACTCCTCGGTGGCGAAGTCGTAGTCCCGGTACGGCAACTGCGGCGTCACGCAGTAGGGCCAGCCGTGGTTGCCGGCCTCGCGGGCCACGAACCACTTGCCGTGCCCGGCCGGTCCGCGCAGCGGGTCGGGCTGACCGGCGTCGGGTGAGTAGTCGCCGACGTACAGGTCGCCGGTCCTGCGGTCCAGCTCGATGCGGAACGGGTTACGCAGCCCCATCAGGTAGATCTCGGGGCGGGTGCCCCGGGTGCCGGGCTTGAACAGGTTCCCCTTGGGAATGGTGTACCTGCCGTCGGCGCCGACCTTGATCCGCAGGATCTTGCCCCGCAGGTCGTTGGTGTTGGCGCTGGTGCGCTGCGCGTCGTACGCCGGGTTGCGGCCGGGCCGCTCGTCGATCGGGGCGTACCCGCCGGACTCGAACGGGTTCGTGTCGTCCCCGGTGGACAGGTACAGGTTGCCCTTCGCGTCGAAGACGATGTCTCCGCCGACGTGGCAGCAGATGCCCCGGTTCACCGGCACGTCGATGATCCGCTGCTCGGTACGCAGGTCCAGCGTGTCCTTGACCAACCGGAACCGGGACAGTCGGATGACACCCTGGAACGGTGCGAGTTCCTCCTCGGTGCCCCAGGCCGGGGCGTCGCCCTCGTTGACGTCCGGGGTGGACGGGTCGTCGACCGGGGTGTCCATCGGCGGCGAGTAGTACAGGTAGACCCAGTTGTTGCCGCGCCGGCCGAAGCCCGGGTCGACGGCCACGTTCTGCAGGCCCTCCTCGTCGTGCTGGTAGACGTCGAGGGTGGCCGCGATGGTGTTGCGCCCGGTGTCGGGGTTGTGCAGCCACACCTGGCCGGCGCGGGTCACGTGCAGCACCCGACCGTCGGGCAGCACGGCGAGGTCCATCGGCTCGCCGGGACGGTCGTTGAGAGTGACCTTCTGGAAGGCCGTGTCGGGCGGGGGACTGCTGGTGCCGGCGGCCGTGGGGTTGGCCGGCGCGGCCATCGAGCTGGCGGGCGGGGCGACGAGCGTGATGGTCGTCAGACCGGCCACCGCGAGCGCGAGTCGTCTCTTCAACTGCCTCTCCTTGGTGTGAGGACGGGTCGGGCAGGTCGGGACGTACGGGTGCTGGGCTTCTCCTCCGGGTGTCGGGCAGCACCGAATGGCCCGTTGGGTCGCCGGTGGGCGACGCGGGCGCGGGAAACTGGGAGTTGGGGGCAGGTGTCCGAGGGGCCGTCGGAGGTCACGAGCGTGGCGCTGGCCCCTGCGGCGGTTCACCTCGTCGTAACATCCGGGGTGAAGTTAACAAAAGCCATGTCGATGTGTCCATGGCTTCTGCCAGGTTTAATAGAACTTTCCGCCACGATGGCGAAAGGATCGTCCACACACGAAAAACCACCCTCGGTCCCTGGGGCGGCTCCGCAGAGCCCGAGGGCGGTGCAGGTTGGACCGACGGCTCAGCGTGGCCCTTCGGCCGTCGGCTCGGCGTCGCGGCCGCCTCGGACCGCGTACCGGTGCATCGTCACGCCCTGATCGAACGACGCCTGCTCGATCAGGTCCAGCTCGACCGGCTCGTCATGGTCGTCGAACAGTGGCCGGCCGGTACCGAGCACGACGGGGTGGGTGAAGAGCAGCAGCTCGTCGAGCAGCCCCGCCCGTAGCAGGTTGGTGGCCAGGGTGGCGCCGCCGACCCCGATGTCACCGTCGGACTGCTCCCGTAGCAGGGCGAGCTGCCCGATCGCGTCGTCCCCACCGACGACCCGGGTGTGGTGCCCGGCGTCGTCGCGGGTGCGCGAGACGAGCACCTTGGGCATCGAGGTCCAGATCTCACCGTACTCACGCAGGTAGTCCGGCAGAGATTCGTCGTCGCGGGCGCCCGGCCAGAACGCCTCCATCGTCTCGTAGATCGTGCGGCCCTCGATCATGAGCGACATCGCCCGCGCCCGCCTGTTGAACTCCCGATGCAACGACTCGCCGATGCGCATCCAGTCGCCGCCACCCTGCTCACCCGGGGCGCGCTCGATCCGCAGATCGACCGACACGTTCATCCAGTACACGAACCGACCCGACACGCTGTCTCCCATGAGGTAGTGATCTGCAACTGCTTCCGGCGCTAAGCCAGGTTGTGTCGGAGCGTGGTTTCATCGAGGCTCGTCGAGCCGGGCGAGCAAGGTCCGGGGTGCCACCGACCGGTAGCCGTCCTCGATGATCTCGGCCAGCTCGGCCTCGCCGATCCCGGTGTCGAGGCGTACGCCGACCCAACCGCGATGGCCCACGTAGGGCGGGCGAAAGTAGGTCCGGGGATTCTCCGCGATCAGCTCCTCGGCGGAGCCGGGCGGGGCGGCACACCACAGGTGGGCGAAGTCGTCCTGGTGATGGCCGTCCGGCCAGACCGTGGCGAAGGACCTCTTGCCCCGGATGAACCAGGTCGGGGTGCCGTGGCTCAGCCGCTCGCTGACCTCGGGAAGACGCAGGCAGGCCCGCCGGACGATCGCCACCATGTCGGTCATCGGCCCACGCTAAGGCACCGGTCCGACAGAACTCGGGACGCCGGGCACGGGCGGCACCCCCACCGGCCCGGCCGACGTCGGCAGGTGAGCTGGCGGCGGTAGGGTTCGGCCCCGTGGAACACGAACCGAACGACCCCGGGCTGGCCGACCTCGTGCACCGGCTGCGCCGGTTCGCCGACGAACGGGACTGGCAGCGGTTCCATACCCCGAAGAACCTGGCGATGGCCCTCGCCGGCGAGGTGGGGGAGCTGCTGGCGGAGTTGCAGTGGCTCACCCCGGAGGAGTCCGCGCAGGTGATGGCCGATCCCGAGCACGGCGCCCGGGTACGCGCCGAGATCGGCGACGTCATGATCTACCTGGCCCGCCTGAGCGACATCCTGGGCATCGACCCGGTGGCCGCCGCCACCGACAAGTTGACCGAGGCTGCCCGGCGTTACCCGGTCGAACGGTCATCCGGATCCGCGGCCAAGGCTCCCTCGGCCGATCGCATCGGCTATCCACCATCAACCTGATCCGACTCGGTAAGGTGCTCAGAGCCAAGCGGTCCGACGGGCTTCCGGTGCACGGATATGCCCCCCATCCGCACGATCACATCGTGCTGCCTGGGGGCATGTGCCAATGTCGGCGTTTCGTACGTCCGCCGCCAATCTGCTGCGTCTGGCCACCGACGGTACCCTCGCCGACCGAGTTGCCGAGCACCTGTGGGCGATTCGTCACGGCGTGAGCCCCGCTGAGCGGCGGTCCTGGATGAACAGTCTGCCGGTGCTGGCGCAGGACCTCGCCGATGCGGGTCTCGACCAGGTGGAGGTCTTGGTCGAGTATCAGCTGCCGTTGACCAGCCGGCGCATCGACGCGGTGCTCGCCGGCGTTGATCCCCGTAACGGGAACGACTCCTATCTGGTCGTCGAGCTGAAGCAATGGTCCTACGCGACCGCGTACGAGGAATCCGACACCCTGGTCGCGGTCGAGCACGCGCGTGGACCACGACTGCACCCCGGCGTGCAGGTCGCCGACTACTGCCAGTACCTCACCGACTTTCTCGGCATTCTGGGTCGCCAGCGGTATCCGCTACACGGTGCCGCCTATCTGCACAACGCCGTTGACCGGGACATCGCCGACCTGCTTGACCGGCCAGTCAGCGAGCAGAGCCGACTCTTCACCAGGCAGCGTCGCGGCCAGTGGCTCGCACATCTCCAGTCGCGGTTCGCGCCGAAGTCCGGCGCGGCCGCCGCCGATCGCTTGCTGACCAGCACCGTCCGGCCCAGCCGGCACCTTCTGCGGTACGCCGCGCAGGAACTCAAGGACCGGCCACAGTTCACCCTGCTCGACGAGCAGCACGTGGCGTACGAATTGGTGCTGCACGCGGTCGAGCGGGCCCGGAAGGCGAACCGCAAGCGGGCAGTGGTGGTGGCAGGCGGACCAGGCAGCGGCAAGAGCGTCATCGCCCTGTCGGTGATGGGTGAACTGGCCCGTCAGGGTCGGACCGTGCTACACGCCACCGGCTCCCGCGCGTTCACCCAGACTCTGCGCCGCTATGCCGGGCGCGGTTCGACCCGGCTCCAAGGGATGTTCAAGTACTTCAACAGCTTCATGGACGCCGGGGCCAACGACATCGAGGTGCTGCTCTGCGACGAGGCACACCGGATCCGAGAAACCTCCGTGAACCGGTACACACCCAAGGCTCGGCGGGACCGGGCAAGGCCGCAGCTGGACGAACTGATCTCGACCGCGCGCGTGCCGGTCTTCCTGCTCGATGAGCATCAGGTGGTGAAACCGGGGGAGTTGGGCAACGTCGAGGTCATCTCGGCGTACGCCGAGAAGCTGGGCCTGGAAATCGAGGTTGTGGCCCTGCACGACCAGTTCCGGTGTGGCGGCAGCGCGGCATACGAGGACTGGGTGCTCACCCTGCTCGGCCTCGCCGGCGATGGTCCGACCGTGTGGGCCGGCGACGGACGGTTCGATCTGCGGCTGGCGGAGTCCCCGACGCAGTTGGAGGCGTTCCTGCGGTCGCGCCAACGCCCGCCGGGCGATGCCGGTGAGCCGGGACAGACGGCCCGGATGTCGGCCGGTTACTGCTGGCCGTGGAGCGACCCTCGACCGGACGGCACCCTGGTGCCGGACGTGGTGGTAGGCGAGTGGGCCCGACCCTGGAACGTCAAGAGCGATCGCAGCGTGGGTGATGCTCCCGGTAGTGCCTTCTGGGCCACCGATCCGAACGGCTTCGACCAGGTGGGCTGCGTCTACACCGCCCAGGGCTTCGAGTACGACTGGTCCGGGGTCATCATCGGACCCGACCTGGTGGCACGCGACGGCCGA
>NZ_JBAGKI010000100.1:0-15223 GCF_036689795.1 Micromonospora palythoicola
GGCGCGGTGGCGGGGCGGGCCCGGCCGGGTGGGGGGGGGGGCCCCCCCCCCCGGGGGGCGGGCCCCCGGGGGGGGGGGGGGCCCGCCGGGCGGGGCGGGGTCCCACCGCTTCGACAGGAAAGGCGCCGCTCAGCTACAGGCGGTGCCGTTGAGGGTGAAACCGGTGGGTGGGGCGTCGTTGCCGCTGTGGGTGGCCTGGAAGCCGATGGTGACGGAGGCCCCCGGCGGTATCGAGGGGTTGTAGCTGACGTTCGTCGCGGTCACCTGGCCGCTGGTCGGTGCGTACGTGGCACCCCAGCCGGAGGTGATCGTCTGCCCGGCGGCGAGAGTGAATCGCAGGGACCAGCCGTTGACGGCGCTCGTACCGGTGTTGGTGATGGTGATGTTGTCCACCAGGCCGTTGTTCCACGCGTTGACCGCGTTGGTCACCCGGCACGTCCCCGTGGGCGGTCCGGTGGTCGGAGTCGGGGTGGGCGTCGGGGTCGGGGTGGGGCTGGCCGTTGGCGTCGGCGTCGCGGTGGCCGTCGGCGTCGGTGAGGCGGAGCCCTCGGTCAGGACGATCGTGGAGATGCTCCGGGCGGGCACGTTCACCGTCGCCTGGCCCCCACTGACGTTCACCGCCTGCGACTGGGCGCCCGAGGTCCGCGAGGTGACGGTGTACTCGGCCGCCGAGATGTTCTGCGGCACCTGGACGACCGCGTCGTTGACCGCGCTGTTCGACCGGTTGAGCAGCACCAGCACGACCTTGCCGCGGCCACGGTAGGCGGTGACCTCCAGCCCGGAGGCCCGCGAACTCTTCGACACACCCACCCGGCGGTCACCGGGACGGACGTACTTGGCGTACTGGGAGAACGCCTGGCCGCGCTTGAGGACCGCGCCCTTGGTGGTGCCGTACTGCGCGTCACCGTCACCGATGAAGGAGTAGAAACGGCGGCCGTACCACCAGATGTAGGCGCTCCAGTTCGCCTCCATCGACCGGTGCACGGTCCGCATGATGTCGTCGAGGGTCTCGTTCCACACGGCCGTGTTGCCGGGGTCTCCCCAGATGTTCGCGCCGCTGCCGTCGGCGGCGTGCAGGTTCCACTCGGTCATCCACTGGTTCTTGCCGTACTGCGCAGCCAGCGGGTACGGCGACAGGTTTCCGCTGTTCTCGGCGTCGTACAGGTGGCCACCGACGTATCCGATGTTGTTGCGGGCGGTGGCGTCCTGCAGGGTGGGGTCGGAGTACTGGCGGGCGAACCGCAGGGACTCGCCGACCATGAGCTGGGTGTCCCTGACCCGGGCACCGTGGTCGCGGACGAAGTTGCGCATCTCGGTGCCGGTCCAGTCCATCGAGTCGTAGTCGGGGTGCCAGTCCGGCTCGTTCTGGATCGAGGTCACGTCGACGGTGACGCCCCGGCCCTTCATGAACTGCACGTAGCTGTTCAGGTGCTCGGCATAGTCGTCGTAGTAGTCGGTCCTCAGCTTGCCGCCGTTGACCCTGCTGTTGTTCGTCTTGAAGTGGGCCGGCGCGGTCCACGGCGAGGCGAGGATCTTGACGTCGGATCCGTAGGACTTAGCCGTCTGCAGGCTGGCCGCGTACAGACCCCACTCGCTCGTCACGGGCGACACCACGGTCCGGACGATCGACAGACCGAGCTGTCCCGGCCCCGTGCCGACGAGGGTCTGGGTTTCGCTCGTCGTCCACGGGTCACCGGAACCACCGAAGATCGGCGTCGCGGCGCCGAACCCGTCGATCGTCTGGTAGCTCGACGAGGTGTTGACGGTGATGTCGGGGGTCGCGGCCAGCGAGGGTGGCGCGGTCAGGATCCCCGCCACGGTGACCAGCGAGGTCGCCGCCGCGAGCACGGCGACCGCGACGGCTCCCCGACGGCGGGACGGTTGGGCTTCGTCAGGATGGGCAAGCCTCATCGGGCTTCCTCTCTACCGCCGCTGCGATGCAGGTGGCGGCGTTTCGGCGCAGCTGGCAGGCAGGGGTCAGCCCGAGCGGCCGGGCGGGCAGCCGACCGGCCGCCTGCCGTCGCCCCCAGCTACAAGTCGATCAGGAACATCCGATGCCCGGCCGTTGCCCTCGGCTCAGGTCATCATCGCTGCCACTCCCACGCGACGCATCGACAGCCATCTTGCCAGTGCCTCCCGACACACTGCAATCGTTTGCCGTCCCACCCCGGGCCATTCCTCACCCGCTGCCCAACTCCGTTCGGCACGCGTGGTATGGCGGCCACGCCACAATTGGCTTCCTGCTCGGATCTGGTTCGGCGGCCACAGGGATTTGTGGCAGTGCAGGAAGTCCCGACCCGGCGTGTCGGGTACCGGCACTGCCACAAATCGGTCCACCGACTCCGCAGCAGGGTTGTTTCAGAGGGCCACGATGGCTGCTGTCTCGGCTGGTAGTTCGATGCGGTCGCGTTGCACGGTGACGCCGTCGCCGGTGGCCAGCAGAACGCGGCGCGCCACTCCGGGCAGGGTGATCCGCTGCGGTTTGCCGGCCAGGTTCGCCGCGACCAGGCAGCCGCCCCGGCGCATCACCAGGAACTGGTCGCCGTGGCGTACGTCGAGGGTGTGCAGGCGCGGGTCGGACAGGTCCGGGCGGGACTTGCGCAGGGCGATGAGGCGGCGGTGGAAGTCGTACATCTCGCGGTGTTCGGGTTTGTCCAGCTCGGCCCAGTCGAGCCGGGAGCGGAGGAAGGTCTGCGGGTCCTGCGGGTCCGGCACGTCGCCGGGCGGCCAGCCGTGGGCGGCGAACTCCGCGCGGCGGCCGGTGACGACGGCGGCGGCGAGTTCCGGCTCCGGGTGCGAGGTGAAGTACTGCCAGGGCGTCGAGGCGGCCCACTCCTCGCCCATGAACAGCATCGGGGTGAACGGTGCCGTCAGCAGCAGCACCGCTCCCACCCGCAGCAGCGCCGGCGACAGCGAAGCCGAGAGGCGGTCACCGACCGCGCGGTTGCCGATCTGGTCGTGGTTCTGCAGGTAGGCGACGAAGCGGTGGCCGGGCGTGCGCTGGTCGACCGGGCGGCCGTGTTGGCGGCTGCGGAAGCTCGACCAGGTGCCGGTGTGGAAGAAGCCGCCGGTGAGCACCTCCACCAGGCATTCCATGGTGCCGAAGTCGCCGTAGTAACCCTGCCGTTCGCCGGTGAGCAGGGTGTGCAGGGCGTGGTGGGCGTCGTCGTTCCACTGGGCGTGCAGGCCCTGGCCGCCGGCCTCGCGGGGGGTGATCAGCCGGGGGTCGTTGAGGTCGGACTCGGCGATCAGGGACAGCGGGCGGCCCAGGTGGGTCGAGAGGCTCTCGACCTCGACGGCGATCTCTTCGAGCAGGTGCACGGCGCGGGTGTCGGGCATGGCGTGCACGGCGTCCAGGCGCAGCCCGTCGACGTGGTAGTCGCGCAGCCACATCAGCACGCTGTCGATGATGAACCGGCGTACCCCGTCGGAGTGCGGGCCGTCCAGGTTGACCGCGTTGCCCCAGGGGGTGTTGCGCTCGGCGAGGTACGGCGCGAACTTCGGCGCGTAGGCCCCGGAGGGCCCGAAATGGTTGTAGACGACGTCGAGGATCACCCCCAACCCCTTGGCGTGGGCGGCGTCCACGAACCGTTTCAGGCCGTCCGGTCCGCCGTAGGGTTCGTGCGGGGCGTACCAGCAGACGCCGTCGTAGCCCCAGTTGTGTTCCCCGTTGAAGGCGTTCACCGGCAGCAGTTCGACCAGGTCGACGCCCAGGTCGACCAGGTGGTCGAGTTTGCCGATGGCGGCGTCGAAGGTGCCCTCCGGGGTGAAGGTGCCGACGTGCAGTTCGTAGAGGAGGCTGCCGGGCAGCTGCCGCCCGGTCCAGGAACCGTCGGTCCATCCGAACGCCGCGTGGTCGTAGATCCGGCTGGGCGCGTGCACGCCGGACGGCTGCCAGGCCGACCGGGGGTCGGGCAGCGGCTGGTCGTCGTCGTCGAGCAGGAACGCGTAGTCGGTGCCCGCGTCGGGCACCTCGACGCGCCACCAGCCGTCCCGGCCGGCCCGCATCTCGTGGTCGGTGGCGCCGGGCAGGTGCAGCCGTACCCGGGTCGCCTCGGGTGCCCAGACGGTGAACTCGGTCATGACGCAGCCTCCCGGGTCAGGTGGTGGGCACCAGCAGCGCGACGGGATAGGTGGTCAACAGGTCCGCGAGGCGGACCTGAGAGCCACTGTAGACCCGACCGGTGAACAGGCACGACATCTCTTTGACGGGTAGCGACAGGGTGGTGTCCCGCCAGCCGCCGGCCGCCGCCAGCCGCAGCGGCAGCCGGGTGGCCACGGCGACCGCGCCGCCCCGGTCGAAGGCCACGGCGTGCCGGGTCGCCGGCCCGTGCACGATGAGCGGCTGGTAGTCGCCGAACAGCTCCGGGTGGTCGCGACGCGCCCGCAGGGTCCGCGACACCACGAGCAGCTTCGCCGCGCCGGTCTCGTCCACCGCCGGCTGCCAGCCGGCGTCGAGCCGGGCCAGCAGGTCCCGGCGTACGGCGAAGTCGACCGGCCGGCGGTTGTCCGGGTCGACCAGGGAGTTGTCCCACAGCTCGGTGCCCTGGTAGGTGTCGGGCACCCCGGGCATGGCCAGTTGCACGAGTTTCTGCCCGAGCGAGTTCGACCAGCCGGGCGGGGTGATCTCGGCGGCGAAGGCGGCCAGCCCCTCGGTGACGGCCGGGTCGTCGTACATGGCGTCGACCAGGGCGTGCATGGCCCGTTCGAAGGCCGGGTCGGGGTCCGTCCAGCTGGTCGAGGCCGCCGCCTCCCGGGCGGCCTTCTCCGCGTACGCGTGCAGGCGCTCGCGTTCGATGGGCCAGGCACCGACGGCGGTCTGCCACAGCAGGTGGGCCAGGGCGGCGTCGGGCAGCGGCACCGCGGCCATCCAGCCGGTGACCGCGTCGGCCCAGCGCTGGGGCAGCTCGGCGAGGACGGCGAGGCGGGCGCGGACGTCCTCGCCGCGTTTCGTGTCGTGGGTCGACAGGGTGGTCATGCTCGCCGGCCAGCGTTCGTGGCGGGCGGCGGCGAAGCGGTGGAACCGGCCGGGCAGGGTGCCGAAGTGGGTGGGGCTGCCGCCGACCTCGTTGAGGGCGATGAACCGGCTCCACCGGTAGTAGGCGGTGTCCTCGACGCCCTTGGCCATCACCGCGCCGGTGAACTGCGGAAAACGGCGGGCCAGTTCGTCGTCGGGGTCGCGCAGCCGGCGGGTGATCGCGTCCAGCGCGCCGGTCAGGTCGGTGCGGCGGCGGCCGGCCTCGGCGCGGGCGTTGGCCAGGTGCCGGGCCCCGTCGGGCGGGTAGCCCCGGTAGACGGCGAAGGCGGCGGCGAGTTCGGCCAGGGCGGCGCGGGCGGCGTCCGGGTCGACGTCGGGGGCGAGCGCGGCCAGCCGGGTCAGTTCGGCGGCCAGCAGCCGGGTGGCGGCACCGAGTTTCGTGTCGTGGGTCAGGTCGGCCCACGAGGTGGCCCGGCCGGCGAGGCGGGTGTCCAGGGCGGTGAAGTCGGCCTCGGCGTCGCCGTCGACGAAGAGCCCGCCGACGGCGCCCAGCGCGTCGTAGCCGGTGGTGCCGTCGACCGGCCACGCCGGCAGTTCCTCGCCGTACTCCAGGATCTTCTCCACGATCAGCCAGGCGTCGGGGGCGGCTTCCCGCAGCCGGGCCAGGTAGCCGGCGGGGTCGCGCAGCCCGTCGGGGTGGTCGACCCGGATGCCGTCGACCTCGCCGGCCGCCGCCCAGGCCAGGATCAGCTCGTGGGTGGCGGCGAAGACGTCCGGGTCCTCCACCCGCAGCCCGGCCAGGCTGGAGACGGCGAAGAACCGGCGGTAGGTCAGTTCGGCGTCGCCGCGTCGCCAGGACACCAGCTCGTAATGCTGCCGGTCGTGCACCTCGCGGGCGGTGCCGTCGCCGGTGCCGTCGGCGACCGGGAAGCGGTGCTCGTGGTAGCGCAGCTCCCCGTCGGCGAGCTTGAGGTCGTCGAGCGCGTCGGGGGTGTCGGCGAGCACCGGCAGCAGCAGCCGCCCCCGCTGCCAGTCGACGTCGAACCAGCCGGCGTACGCCGACTCGCGGCCCCGGCGCAGCACGTCCCACCAGGCCGGGTTGGCTGCCGGCACGGCCACTCCGGCGTGGTTGGGCACGATGTCCACGACCAGACCGAGACCGGCGTCGCGCAGCGCCCGCAGCAGCCGCTGCCGGCCGGCCTCGCCGCCGAGTTCCGGGTTGACCTGCCGGTGGTCGACGACGTCGTAGCCGTGCGCGCTGCCCGGGGCGGCGGCCAGCAGCGGCGCGCTGTAGAGGTGGGTGACGCCGAGGTCGGCGAGGTAGCCGGCGAGGTCGGCGGTGGCGGCCAGGTCGAAGCCGGGGCGCACCTGCACCCGGTAGGTGGCGGTGACGGGCTTCGCGGGCATGTCAGGCCACCCTCTCCAGCACCAGCAGGGAGCGGTCCGGTACGCAGAGCGTGCCGCCGGCCTCCGCGGTGATCCTCTTGTCCTGGTCCGGTTCGGCGGTGCTGATCACCAGTTCCCAACGCTGGCCGAACTCGACCGGCGGAAGGGTGAAGTCCAGCGGCGCGTCGTGGGCGTTCAAGCAGAGCCAGAACGAGGCGTCGTGGTGGCGTTGGCCGTACTGGCCGCGTTCCCGGATGCCCTCGCCGTTGACGAACAGCGCCACCGAGCGGCCGAAGTCGTTGCCCCAGTCCTCGCCGGTCATCTCCCGACCGTCGGGGGTGTACCAGGCCAGGTCGGGCAGCGGCTCGTCGACCTCGCGGCCGTGCACCGGCAGGCCGGTGAAGAAGCGGCGACGCCGGAACACCTGGTGCTGGCGGCGGAACTCGACCAGCCGACGGGTGAAGTCGAGCAGTTCGGTGTCGGCGTCGTCCCAGTCGATCCAGGCCAGCTCGCTGTCCTGGCAGTAGGCGTTGTTGTTGCCCCGCTGGGTGCGGCCCAGCTCGTCGCCGTGGCCGATCATCGGTACGCCCTGCGACAGCAGCAGGGTGGCGATGAAGTTGCGGCGCTGCCGGGCACGCAGGCCGAGGATTCCGGGGTCGTCGGTGTCGCCCTCGACACCACAGTTCCAGGAGCGGTTGTGGCTCTCGCCGTCGCGGTTGTCCTCGCCGTTGGCCTCGTTGTGCTTGTCGTTGTACGACACCAGGTCGTTGAGGGTGAACCCGTCGTGGCAAGTGACGAAGTTGATGCTGTGGAAGGGGCGGCGGCCGTCGTCCTGGTAGAGGTCGGCGGAGCCGGAGATGCGAGAGGCGAACTCGGCGAGGGTGGCCGGTTCACCACGCCAGAAGTCGCGGACGGTGTCCCGGTACTTGCCGTTCCACTCGGTCCACTGCGGCGGGAAGTTGCCGACCTGGTAGCCGCCGGGGCCGACGTCCCACGGTTCGGCGATCAGCTTCACCCGGCTGACCACCGGGTCCTGCTGCACCACCTCGAAGAAGGTGGAGAGCCGGTCCACCTCGTAGAACTCGCGGGCCAGGGTGGCGGCCAGGTCGAAGCGGAAGCCGTCGACGTGCATCTCGGTCACCCAGTAGCGCAACGAATCCATGATCAGTTGCAGGGAGTGGGGGCTGCGGACGTTGAGGCTGTTGCCGGTGCCGGTGTAGTCGACGTAGTAGCGCCGGTCTTCCTCGGACAGCCGGTAGTAGCTGGGGTTGTCGACGCCCTTGAAGCTCAGCGTCGGCCCGAGGTGGTTGCCCTCGGCGGTGTGGTTGTAGACCACGTCGAGGATCACCTCGATGCCGGCGGCGTGCAGCGCCTTGACCATGCCCCGGAACTCCTGCACCTGCTGGCCGAGATGGCCCAGGGCCGAGTACGCGTGGTGCGGGGCGAAGAAGCCGATGGTGTTGTAACCCCAGTAGTTGCGCAGCCCCAGGTCGGTCAGGCGGTGGTCGTTGACGAACTGGTGCACCGGCATCAGCTCGATGGCGGTGATCCCGAGCCGGGTCAGGTGTTCGATCATCGGGGGCGAGGCGATGCCGGCGTACGTGCCGCGCAGTTCCTCGGGGATGCCGGGCAGCCGCATGGTCAGCCCGCGGACGTGGGCCTCGTAGATGACCGAGTGGTGGTACGGGATACGCGGTGGCGCGTCGTTGCCCCAGTCGAAGTAGGGGTTCACCACCACCGACTTCGGCATGTACGGCGCCGAGTCGTCGGTGTTGATCCGCTCGGGGTCGCCGTGCACGTAGTCGTAGACCGCCGGATCCCACCGCACGTCACCGTCGATGGCCTTGGCGTACGGGTCGATGAGCAGCTTGGCCGGGTTGCAGCGCAGCCCGTTCGCCGGGTCGTACGGGCCGTGCACCCGGTAGCCGTAACGCTGGCCCGGCCCGACCCCCGGGATGTACGCGTGCCAGACGTACGCGTCGACCTCCCGCAGCTCGACCCGGCGCTCGTGGCCCACGTCCCACTCGTCGAAGAGGCAGAGTTCGATCTTCTCGGCCACCTCGGAGAAGATCGCGAAGTTGGTGCCCATTCCGTCGTAGGTCGCCCCGAGGGGGTATCGCTCGCCCGGCCAGACCTGCATCTCGCTCCTTCGGCCCACATGTCATGAGCGCGCCCGCACCATGAGCGCACCCGCCGGAGCCACCGGTGATGCGCGCGGCCGTAATGCCCCGCACGGTCCACCGCCAATCCATCCGATCGGGTGAATGCCCGGTGTCCGCGCGACCGAGTCCAGATGAACCCTGCGGTGTCGTCGGTCACTGGGGCCCTCTTCGAGATGCGGGATCGGCCGTCATGACGTTTCCTTGTTCGCGGGCGCGTAGTCCGCGCGCCTACCAGATCCTCGCACCGCCGGCGCGTTCACACGTGTCCGAAACCCAACCCTGCCCACTCGCCGCCACCGACGTCGGCGCGTTCCTTCCTGCACGGACGGAGACTGATGTGACCACCCTGCGGGTCGGCGGACGGACCGCCACCGCTTCGGACCGCGTCCACCGACCCACGCTCACCTCGCGTCCCCAGGTCCCGGCGTCGTCCGGTCCCACCGCCGGGTCGCAGCCCCGCCGCATCCTGATGCTGTCGTGGGAGTACCCGCCGGTGCTCGTCGGCGGGCTCGGTCGACACGTGCACGCCCTGTCGGTCGCCCTGGCCGCCGCCGGTCACCACGTCACCGTCGTCACCCGCCACACCGACGGCGCACCCCTGGAGGAATACGTCGACGGCGTCCACGTCGTCCGCGCCGCCGAAGACCCCGTCACCTTCCCCCTCGCCACCACCTCACTACTGGCCTGGACCATGGCCTTCAACCACACCCTCACCCGCGCCGCCCTGCACGCCACCACCACCGCCACCTACGACGTCATCCACGCCCACGACTGGCTCGTCGCCCACACCGCCATCACCCTGCGCGACCACCTCCACCTCCCCCTCGTCACCACCATCCACGCCACCGAAGCCGGCCGACACCAAGGCTGGCTCCCCGACGACATGAACCGCACCATCCACGGCGTCGAACACTGGCTGGGCGGCGAGTCGAACCGGGTCATCGTCTGCTCCGGTTACATGCGCGACGAGGTCACCGGCCTGTTCGGCGTGCCGAGCGGCCGGGTCGACGTGGTGCCCAACGGGGTCGAGCCGCACCGCTGGCGGGTCTCCGCCGCCGCCGTGTCGGCGGCACGGGCCCGGTTCGCCGGGGACGGTCCGCTGGTCACGTTCGCCGGCCGGCTGGTGTACGAGAAGGGTGTGCAGCACCTGATCGCCGGGCTGCCCCGGCTGCGGGAGCGGCACCCGGGACTGCGCGCGGTGATCGTCGGCGACGGACCGTACCGGGCTGAGCTGGAGGCCGACGTGCATCGGCTCGGGCTCGCCGGCACGGTCAGCCTGCCCGGCTTCCTCGGCGGCACCGACCTGCCCGCGGTGATGGCCGCCTCGGACTGCTTCGCCGTGCCCAGCATCTACGAGCCGTTCGGCATGGTCGCGTTGGAGGGTGCCGCCGCCGGTGCGCCGCTGGCGGTCGCCGAGACCGGCGGGCTGGCCGAGATCGTCGAGCCGGGCGTCACCGGGGTGACCTTCCGGCCGCACGACCCGGACGCGCTCACCGACGCGGTGCACACCCTGCTCTCCGACGCCGAACGCGCCCGGACGCTGGCCCGCCGGGCCCGGGCCATGGTGCACGACCGGTATGGCTGGGCCGCCATCGCCAGCCGTACCGCCTCGACGTACGCCTCGGCGATCGCCCAGGCACCGACGTTCACCGCCGAACGCGCGGCGCGGCAGATGGCGCACGGGCGGGCCCTGCCGGCGATCCCGGACGGCAACCTGCTCGCCGCCGCCGGCCTGCGCTGACCGCTGCCGTCGTTGAGCGCCTCCAGCCCGCTCGCAGTCGCCCCGACCTGGTCCTCGGCCGGTCGGGGCGCTGAGCCGGCCGGGGGTCGGGCGACGCTGACCGGGTGGCCGGCTACCGGGGGCCGAGGCCGGTCCGGCCGTCGAGCAGCTCGCGCGCCGCGTCGAGATGACCCGCGTGTCGTGCGGTCTCCTCGATCATGTGCAGGACGACGCGCCGCAGGTCGGTGATCTCATCTCCGAGCGGACCGGGGTGCCGCTCGCGTACCGGGGCGGACAGCGGCGTGCCGGCGAGGACGGCGTCGGACCGCTCGCACTGGGCCCGGTAGAACTCCAGCACCATCGCCAGCGGTCGGGGCGTGGTCAGCGGCGCGTGGTCGTCGTCGGGCCAGGCCAGCGGCTCGGCCGAGCCGAACATGATCTCCTGGAACCAGTGCCGCTCGGCGTAGCCGAGGTGCTCCACCAGACCCAGCGGCGTCCACCCGGAGGGCAGCACGGCGGTGGTCAGGGCCGTCACGTCGAGCCCGTCGATGATCGCGAGGACGCTTGCCCGCTGCGCCCTCAGGAACATCGACAGCGCGTTCTTCTCCTCGTCGCCCATTGCGTGCACCCTCTCCCCCGCCAGCCGGTGGCCCCTGTCGGAACGCGTCGCCCGGATCGGCTCCAACGAATGCGGGACGGTAGCAGCCCCGACCGACAGCACTCGCCAATCGACCCCTGGCGGCAACCCCTAGTCCAGCAGCCAGTGGTGCAGTCGCATGCCGTACGGGGTCAGCGCGAGGACGGCTGTCGCGCACCACAGGGCGGTGCCGACGGCGAGCCGACGGAACGTGGACCGATCGCCGACCTGCCAGGTGCGGGCGAGCGACACCAGCCCGAGAAGCAGGGCCAGCGCGGCGAGCGGCTGGACGAGCATCGCCACCACCCGGCTGAGCTCGAACACCCACAGCAGCGGGTTCCACACCGAGTCCGGCCCGACCGGCGGAAGGGAGTCCTTCGGATCGCCCAACCGCGCCACCCCCGGGTCCAGCAGCGCCGGGAGATCGCCGGCGCGGAGCGCGGCGGCGAGCAGCACACCGAAACTGCCGACGAGCGCGGCGGTCAGCGCCAGCAGTTGGGCCGCCAGCACCACCCGCCCGCCGAGCGAGAACGGTCGGGCCCGCACCTGCTGACTCATGGGCGGCACCGTACCGCTCACCCGCTTGGTGCGGCAGCCCCGGATCAGCCGGGGCCGCCGGCCGGCGGCGCGACTGGCAGCATGGTGGACATGACGGGGCTGGACGGTGGCGATGTCGAGCAGGCGGTGGCCGAGATGGTGCGGGTGCTCACGCCGCACGTGTCCCGGGACTGGCGGGCGCACCGGGCGGGGACCCTGGAGTGGAGTTGCTGGACGACGGCGACCCACGTCGCCCACGACCTGCTGGCGTACGCGGGTCAGGTCGCGGCCCGCCCGGACGAGGCGTACCTGCCGTTCGACCTGGTCGTCCGGCACGACGCCGCGCCGCGCGACGTCCTGGCCGTGGTCACCGCCTGCGGGCGGCTGTTGCGCGACGCGGTCGACGCCGCGGAACCGGCCGCCCGTGGCTGGCACTGGGGCCCGACCGACCCGGGTGGCTTCGCCGCACTCGGGGTCAGCGAGACGCTGGTGCACACCTGGGACATCACCCAGGGGCTCGGGATCGACTGGCGGCCACCGACGGCGCTGTGCGCGGCGGTGCTCGCCCGGCTGTTTCCACAGGCCCCGCCGGGGGATCCGGGCGACGTGCTGCTCTGGTGCACCGGCCGGACCGAACTGCCCGGCCGGCCCCGCCTGACGTCCTGGGTGCTGAAGGCCGCCGTCGGCTGACCCGCGACGTGACCGCGCCACCAGAACGCTCGCACAGTCCGATCCGCCGTTACGATCTTGTGTCCACACTGGTCGGCGACGCCGTGCGTCCGACACACTCGCAGGCATCCGGCAGCGGTGCGGTCCGAGGAGGGCGCGGGTGCGGGTGCTCCTGGTGGAAGACGACCTGCGCGTCTCGGCGGGCCTCGCCTCGGCGTTGCGGCGGCGGGGGCACGACGTGGTCCAGGCGGTGACGGCCGCCGAGGCGGTCGAGGCCGATCCGGTCGACCTGGTGCTGCTCGACATGAACCTGCCCGACCGCGACGGCCTGGAGGTGTGTCGCTGGATCCGCCAGCACGACGAGGGGGTCGCGATCATCGCGGTGACCGCCCGGGCGGAGGAGCACGACCGGGTGGCCGGGCTACGCGCCGGCGCCGACGACTACGTGGTCAAGCCGTTCTCGATGGTCGAGTTGCAGGCCCGCATCGAGGCGGTGATGCGGCGCACCGCCCGTACCGTCCGGCAGGCGACCACGCTGTGGGTCGGTGCCCTGCGCATCGAGGTGGACGCCCGGCGGGTGCGGGTCGGTGACCGCGAGGTCGGCCTGTCCCGCAAGGAGTTCGACCTGCTGGTGGCCCTGGCCCGGCAGGCGGGCACGGTGGTGCCCCGGGACCGGTTGCAGCTCGAGGTCTGGCAGACCACCTGGGCCACCCGGCACAACCTGGACGTCCACGTCGCCGCGCTGCGCGGCAAGCTGGACGACCCGGGTCTGGTGGAGACGGTACGCGGCGTCGGCTACCGGTTGCGCGTCACCTGACCGGCCGACCGGTCGCCGGCAACCTCAGAGCATCCTCAAGAATCCCAGCTCGTGACCCCGTGACCGGGTGCGGGCGGGTGTGCTGTGCGTACCCAGCCATCCCTCCTGTTTGGAGATCGCCTTGAGATACAGACGGACAACGGCCGGTGTCTTCTCCGCTCTACTCGCCGTCACCCTCGCGGCGACCGCGCAACCCGCCCGGGCGACGACGGCCGCCGAGCCGAACCAGGTGCGGGGCCTCACCGTGCTGCCGGGCGACGGGTACGCCACCCTGGCCTGGACGCCGGTCGACGGGGCCACCGACTACCAGATCGAGCGCACGCCGGTCGCCGAGGACGGCACCGCCACCGGAGCGTCGGTGATCGTCGGCGTCTGGCGGCCCAACCGGCAGATCAACAACTCGGCGCCGACCTTCGCCGACGCCGGCTTCGCCCCCGGCAACCGGTTCCAGTGGCGGGTCCGCGCCCGCCTCGACGGCACCACGCAGCCGTACTCGAACCCGGTCAGCGACATCACCCGGGGGCACTGGGGCGACCCGGACGTGCCCGGCCAGGGCCTGCGTACCCAGTGGGAGACCACGCTGGGCGCGCAGTACACGGACGACGTCAACGAATACGCCTACACCGCGGCGATCGACGAGCTGAGCGACCGGGTGCGGGTGGTCGAGATCGGTCGTACCGTGCAGGACCGGCCGATCAACATGTTCGTCATCGGTCACCCCACCCCACCGGCCACCCCGGAGGCGGTGGCCGCGACGAACCCCCTGGTGGTCAACTGCAACGTGCACGGCAACGAGCCCGGTGACCGCGAAGCATGCCTGATCATGGCCCGGCAGCTGGCGTTCACCGACGACCCGACCACGCTCGGCCTGCTGTCGAGGACCACCATGCTGATCGTCCCGACCATCAACGGCGACGGTCGGGCGGCCAACAGCCGGGGCAACTCCACCGGGCAGGACCTCAACCGGGACTACTCGCTGATCCGTCAGCCGGAGACCCAGGCGTTCGTCGAGATGGTCCGTGACTACCGGCCGATCGCCAGCTACGACGGTCACGAGTACGGCAACTCCAACACCGGCGACCTGCCGATGCTGCCGCCCCGGCACCAGAACGTGGCGCAGGGGATCTTCGACCGGTCGCAGCACATGATCGAGGGACACATGTACACCCAGGGCGCCCGGGACGGCTGGTGGGCCTGCCCGTACGGATGCACCGGGGCCAACGTCGGCCTCGGCGAGGAGACCATCCTGCGCAACACCCTCGGGCTGAAGAACGTGGTCAACTCCCTGCTGGAGCTGCGCAGCTCGGGCGGGCCGACCCGGCCGGACGAGGGCAACACCGCCAACAACCGCCGACGCAAGACGTACTCGGCGCTGTGGACGTTCCACCAGTTCCTCGCGTACCACGGGGCGAACGTCGGTGCCATCACCGCCGCCCGCGCCGAGGCGATCAGGTTCCAGTCGGCGAACACCGGCCGGATCGTCTTCCGGGGCTCGCGCCCGATCGAGGCGTACCCGGCGCCGCACCCGGGCGACACACCGCCGCCGCTGGACGCACCGAGTGCGGACCAGATCCTGGCGCAGCCGCCGTGCGCCTACCAGCTCACCGAGGAGCAGTACCACGGTGCGCGTACCGACGGCCCGGCGGGCCGGCAGACCACGGTGGCCGAGCGGCTCGCCGCGCACGGCTGGACGGTGGTCAAGGTGGCCGGCGGCTACCTCGTACCGCTGTCCCAGCCGGAGCGGGGGCTGGTGCCGCTGCTGCTCGACGAGCAGGCCGCCGAGGGCCTGGTGGCCGGGGAGCGGATCGCGCCCACGCGCACCGGCACCCACAACGGCCCGCTGACGGTCACCGGCGTGGCCTGCCTCGCCGACGCCACCGTCCGGGGGCCGGTCCGGGTCCGGCCCGGTGCCACCCTGATCGTCAACGGTGGCTCGATCAACGGTCCGGTGGACGCCGCCGGCGCGGCCGGTTTCGTGCTGACCGCCGGCACCGTCAACGGCCCGGTGAACGTCACCGGCACGACCGGTCCGGTCCTGCTGGTCGGCAATCGGATCAGCGGCCCGGTCAACGTGGTCAACAGCGCGGGCGTCGCCCCGCTGCTGGCCGGCAACTCCGTCAACGGTCCCCTGGGCTGCACCGGCAACGCCGCCGCCCCGGTGAACATCGAGGTCGCCAACGCGGTCAGCGGCCCACGGTTCGACCAGTGCGCCGGCCTGTGAGCCGCTGAGCAGTACCCTCTCGTGCCGGCGGACCGGACCCGCGCCCGGCCCGCCAGCACGACCGACGCAGGAGTGAGGCAACCATGACCGACACCA
>NZ_JBAGKI010000101.1:0-14661 GCF_036689795.1 Micromonospora palythoicola
CGGGACGACATCAAGCATTTCGAGGTGCAGGATATCGATTCGGGGGGTGCCACGGACACTCTGGTGACCGTCCCAGCGGCCTGATCCACATACCCGGAAGGCCCGCCTCGACTCCGAGGCGGGCCTTCGGTCTTTCCCGGCGTCAGGCGACTCAGCCACCTGGGGATACGGACTCACACGGACAGAGAACCCAGACGGTTCAATGGGTCCTTGTGAACTTGCCCACCCTTTCGGATTCAACCTTGACAGCGCTCGACCCGTACTTCCCGGTGAACTGCCAAGTATGAGGAGGGCACGTGGCACAGATGAAGCGGACCGTCATCGCCGTGGGCGCCATGTTCGCACTTACGGCCTGCGCACCCGCAGGCTACAACGGGGCGGACGCGGGCGCGGCCGAGCCGGTCGCCGTCGCCGCGGCCGAGCCCAGCGTGACCGCCGACCCCGAGGCCAGCGCGGAGCCGGGCGCCTCGGCGTCACCGGGCGCGGAGGAAGAGACCGACGCTCCCCTGCCCGAGGGTGTCGAACTGACCGACAGCCTGACCGGCAAGAAGTTCCCCCGGATGGGTAGCGCCGTGGTCAACCAGGACGGCTACATCCTGTACCGCTTCGACCGCGACACCAACGACCCGCCGTCGTCCAACTGTGACGGCCAGTGCGCCGAGGTGTGGCCGCCGGCGCTGACCGACGGCGCCCCGGAGCTCAAGGGTGTCTCCGACGACGACGTCGGCACCATCACCCGCGAGGACGGCACCCGCCAGATCACCCTCGACGGCTGGCCGCTCTACACCTACATCGGTGACAAGAAGCCGGGCGCCTGGAAGGGCCAGGGCGTCGGCGGCACCTGGTTCGTGGTCAACCCGGACGGCAGCAAGAACCTGGAGTGCCTGCCCAAGGGAACCCCGAAGGCGGTCGCCCCGCCGTCGAAGACCGAGTCGAACGAGTCGGACTCCGACTACGACTACTGATCCGGCAGGCACGTGGGTGGCCGGTCGCAGCCAGCAACGGCGCGGCCGGCCACCGGCCTTCCTGAAGCGGACCAGAGGGTGTGCCTCGTTGACCCGGGCGGCTCGCGTGGCAGAGTGAGCCGGTGAACTGGACGGCACCAACCACGAAGCGGGTCCTGCGAACACCAGCCGGCTACCGTTTCGCAGCCTCGGTGCGTCCGCTCACCTTCAGCCCGTACGACCCGTGTGCGCGGCTGGTCGCGGGCGTCTTCTGGTGGGCGGCGCGCACACCCGACGGACCGGCCACGCTTGCCCTGCGACCCGAGGGCGGCGATCTGGTCGCCGAGGGTCACGGCCCGGGTGCCGGCTGGATGGTCGAGCACGCCGACGCGGTGGCCGGCCTCCGCGACGACCTGACCGGCTTCGCGGAGCTCGCCGCGAGCCACCCCGTGGTGGCGCGGCTGGCGAGTCAGCAGGCGGGGCTACGGATGCCGGCCAGCGGGTTGATCTTTCCCCGGGTGCTGCGGGCCGTGCTGGAGCAGAAGGTCACCGGCAAGGAGGCCTACCGGGGGTACGCGGCGACCGTGCGCCACTTCGCCGAGCCGGCACCCGGGCCGGTGCGGCTGCTGCTGCCACCCGACCCGGCGGTGATCGCCGCCGCCCCGTACTGGGTCTTCCACCCGTTCGGCGTGGAGCAGCGCCGTGCCGAGACCCTGATCCGGGCCGCGCGGATGGTCGACCGCCTGCAACGCTGCGCCGACTCGGCCCAGGCCACCCGCCTGCTGCGGTCGATCCCGGGCGTCGGGCCGTGGACCGCCGCCGAGGTGGTCCGGGTCGCCTACGGCGACGCGGACGCGGTCAGCGTCGGTGACTACCACGTACCCAACACGGTCTCCTGGGCGCTGGCCGGCGAGCCGCGCGGCGACGACGCCCGGATGCTGGAGCTGCTGGAGCCGTTCCGGGGTCACCGGGGCCGGGTCTGCTGGCTGCTGGAGGCCGCCGCCGTGCAGGCCCCGAAGTTCGGCCCCCGCGCCCCGATCCGCTCCTTCGCCCACTACTGAGCGTCGGTATCAGGCGGCCTCGCGCAGGTCGGCCAGGTCGACCGGGGTGCGCCGACGCAGCAGCTCCGCCAGTTCGTCCACCGAACCCACCTCGCCGAGCACGTTCCTGCCGCCGCCGAAGCGCCGGGGATAGGTGTGCGCCAACCGGTACACGTACCGGCCGTGGATCAGCTCGACGCTGACCCGCCACCGTCCGCAGCACCCGCACACCCACTCGGTCACCTCGTGAAAGTAGCTCTGACCTGCGGTTTTCCGATCCGCCCGAGTGGGACGTGACGGGCCGGAGGGGACAGGCCGCCCACCGGGCGACCGTGATCCGGGTCACCGCTGTCGGTGCCGTCTGGTTGACTGATCGCCGTGGACCTGCCGATCAACCCGTCGGTGGAGCCGATGCTCGCCCGCAGCGTCAACTCGATCCCCACCGGCCCGGGGATGACCTACGAACCCAAGTGGGACGGCTTCCGCTGCATCGTCTTCCGCGACGGTGACGAGGTGGAGCTGGCCAGCCGGGGCGGCAAGATGATGACCCGCTACTTCCCCGAGGTGGTGGAGCAGGCCCGCCGGCAGTTGCCGCCGCGCTGCGCGGTGGACGGCGAGCTGATCGTGATCCGCCGCGACGGCCCGGACGGGCAGCCCCGGCTCGACTTCGAGCTGCTGGCCCAGCGCATCCACCCGGCGGCCTCCCGGGTGAAGCTGCTCGCCGAGACGACGCCGGCCGACTTCGTCGCCTTCGACCTGCTCGCGCTCGACGACGAGAGCCTGCTCGACGCCCCCTACCCGACCCGCCGGGCCCGACTGGAGCAGGCGTTGTCCGGGGTGCGGCCGCCGGTGCACGTCACCCAGATCACCACCGACGCCGAGGTGGCCCGCCGCTGGTTCGACGTCTTCGAGGGCGCCGGCCTGGACGGGCTGATCGCCAAGCCGGCCGACCTGCCGTACGAGCCGGGCAAGCGACTCATGTCCAAGGTCAAGCACGCCCGCACCGCCGACGCGGTGGTGGCCGGGTTCCGCTGGCACAAGTCCGGTCCGGTGGTCGGGTCACTGCTGTTGGGCCTCTACGACGACGCCGGGGTGCTGCACCACGTCGGGGTGAGCGCCTCGTTCACCATGGCCCGCCGCGCCGAGTTGCTGGAGGATCTGGCCCCCTACCGCGACGTCGGGTCCGAGCACCCGTGGGTGCACGGCGACCACGAACGCGGGCAACGCATCCCCGGCGGGGTCAGCCGGTGGACCGGCACCAAGAACCTGGAGTGGGAGCCGCTGCGCCCGCAACTGGTGGTCGAGGTGGCGTACGACGCGATGGAGGGTGACCGGTTCCGGCACACCGCGCGCTTCGTTCGCTGGCGACCCGACCGTGACCCGCTCTCCTGCCGATACGATCAACTTGACCGGCCGGTCCGGTTCGACGTGGACCAGGTGCTGCGGGGTGACCCGGCGGCGCCGGCCGGGCCCGCGTAGCTTGGCCGTCGACCCGATCACGGAGGCTCGTTCGTGACCCGTACGCCCGACCGGACCCGCCGTTTCCGGCTCACCGTGGCCGGCCTCACCGCCGCCGTGGTCGTCACCGCCGGCTGCACGCTGCCGGCGTTCGCGCCGCGCACCGACGTCGACGGCGAGGCAGCGGCACCGGGGGCCGCGCCGACCTGGCGGTCCTGCCCCGAGGTGGCCGACGAGGTGGTCGGGCGGCGCGCTCCGGACATCCGGTACGAATGCACCCGCATCCAGGTGCCGCAGGACTGGGCGGGCGGCAGCGCCGCCACGACCGGTCCCGGCGCCGGTGAGACCTTCGAGATCGCGCTGCTGCGGGCCCGCTCCACGAACCAACGCGACCGGATCGGCTCGCTGGTGGTCAACCCGGGCGGTCCCGGCGGCTCGGGCGTCGACACCGCCGTCTACCTCACCTTCGGCGAGCAGTACGGCGGCCTGCCCGACGCGATCCTCGAACGCTTCGACATCGTCGGCTTCGACCCGCGCGGGGTGTCCCGGTCCAGCCCGGTCGAGTGCATCTCCGACGCCGACCTCGACGCCGTCTTCGGCTACAACCCCGACCCGGAGAGCCAGGCGTCGTTCGACGACTTCGTCGCGCTCAACGAACGCATCGGCCAGGGCTGCGGCGCCAAGTACGGCGACCAGCTACCGCTGTACGGCACCGAGCAGGCGGCCCGCGACATGGACGCGATCCGGGCCGCCGTCGGCGACGACAAGTTGACCTACCTCGGCTACTCCTACGGCACCCTGCTGGGCGCCACGTACGCCCAGTTGTTCCCCCAGCGGGTGCGGGCGCTGGTGCTCGACGGCGCGGTCGACCCCCGGCAAGACCTGATCGAGGGCTCAGAGAGCCAGGCGAGAGGCTTCGAACGCGCCTTCGACAACTTCACCAAATGGTGCGCGGCGAACGCGGCCCGCTGCCCCATCGCCCCCGACGCCCGCGCGGCGGTCACCTCGGCGATCGACAAGGCCGAGGTCTCCCCCGTCCGCTCCGCCGACGGGCGGGAGGCTACCGCCGGCTGGATCTTCTACGCCATCGTCTCGTCGCTGTACTCCGAGCCCGGCTGGGAGCAACTGGCCCGGGCCATCGACCGGCTGAACGAGGGCAACCCGACGGACGTGTTCCGGCTCGCCGACAACTACACCGACCGCGACTCCGAGGGCGACTACAGCAACCTCTTCGACGCCAACCTGGCCATCAACTGCGCCGACGAGGAGCAACGCCCCGATCTGGAGCGGATCCGCCAGCTCCAGTCCGAGTGGCGCAGCCAGTATCCACTCTTCGGCGCGCCACTGGCCGCCGGCCTGGTCTCCTGCACCGAGTGGCCCGGCGGCAGCGACCCCTACCCGACCGGCCGCGCCGAAGGCGCCCCGCCGATCCTGGTCGTCGGCACCACCGGCGACCCCGCGACGCCGTACGAGCAGACGCCGGCGCTGGCCGAGATGCTGGGCGTCGGCCGGGTGCTCACCTGGGAGGGCGAGGGCCACACCGCCTACCCGCAGACGACCTGCATCACCCAGGCCGTCAACGCGTACCTGATCGACCTCACCGTCCCGCCCGAGGGCAAGCGCTGCCCGGCGCGCTAGCCGAGGAGGCGAGGCGGCCCTGAGGACGGGCCGGGACAGCGCCTCTCACAAAGGAGCTACGGCCGTGAGGTAGAGGCGCACGACGCCGAGGACGGTGTCACGGTCGCCCTCGACGCGTACGGTGCCGGCGCGTTCGGCGTCGGTGAGCGGCAGGCCGCCGAAGAGCACCTCGCTCCAGGCCGTCGAGTCGGTGGTCACGGTCGCCACCGGGTCGACGGCGGCACCGGGCTGGACGTCCAGCAGCCCGTTGACGGTGGTCAGCCGGTAGTCGCGGACCGGTGGGTCGGGCTGCCGGGCGTCGTAGAGGCGCAGGGCGGTCAGTGGCAGGCCCTCGGGGACGGGGGGCGCCATGGTGCGCATGGCTAGGACCATGGCGTCCGGGGTCATGCCACCGCTGGTGCGCGGGTCCGGCCCGGAGGAGTACCAACGGCCCAGGGACGCCAGGACCGACTCCAGGCCGCGGCCCCACTCGGTGACGGCGTACGCGCGGGTGCGCGCCAGGTCGGGCAGGGTCACCTGGTCGATGATGCCGGCCTGTCGCAGGGATCTGAGCCGGTCGCTGAGGACGGCCGGGGTGATGCCACGAACGGCGTCCTGAAGGTCGGCGAAGCGCTTGGGGCCGAGGAGCAGTTCGCGGACGACGATCAACGTCCACCGGTCACCCACCAGGTCGAGGGCGTTGGCGGCCCGGCAGGCGTCGCCGTGGTGCGCGTAGGTCAACTTGGCAGGCAATCCCCATCAACTTCTTTCACACGAGTCGGCACTATGTTTATAGTAGCGACATGCCGAGTATGGACACTCAACCAGCACCTCCGGTGGTCGACCGCGACACCTGGCTTCGGGAACGGAACGCACTGCTCGTCCGGGAGAAGGAGCACACCCGAGCGGGTGATGCCATCGCGGCCGCCCGCCGTCGCCTCCCGATGACCGAGGTCAGCCCGGTCAAACTGGTCGGCGAGCAGGGTCCGGTCTCGTTGCTCGACATCTTCGACGGGCGAGACCAACTCGTGGTCTACAAGCACATGTGGCACCTCGGCAAGCCGTTCGAGGAGCAGTGCGAAGGCTGCACCATCAGCATCTGGAACTTCCACGAGGCTAGCTACCTGGCGGCACGGGGCATCAGGTTCGCGGTCTTCGCCGAGGGACCGTACGAGGAGATCGCACCGTTCCGCGAGTTCATGGGTTACCTCCACCCGTGGTACTCGAACTACGGCATCGACGAGCCCGCCGTCGCCGGCGGCGGCGTCATCGCCTGCTACCTGCGCCAGGGTGACCGGGTGTTCCTCACCTACGAGACGACCGGACGCGGCGTCGAGGCAATCATGGGCTCGCTCAAGCTGCTCGACATGACGGCCTACGGACGGCAGGAAGCCTGGGAGGACTCCCCCGACGGCTGGCCGCAGGCCGACCCGACGTACAGCTGGTGGCGCAAGGACGGCCGCCCGGTAGCCCAGTGGACCCGCCCCGGCGCCACGCCCGTCCAGTCGAACCAGCACCACTGCCACTGAAGACCTGAGCCGAACGTCTGCCACCTACCTCGTGGCCGTTGGCGGCAGCGACCACGCCACACCGACCGGTATGTCGCTAAGGAACAGGCGTGGACATTACGGATCTAATGGATAGGTGCTGAGAATCGATGTCGTTGCAGCCGGGTTGTTGCTGGCATTGACCGGCTGCGCCGTTGGCTCTCGGACACCTACCAGCACCGAGAAGGCCCCTGGAATCTCGTCGGGAGCGGCCGAGTGCTGGACGGTAACGGTTACCGGACCCTGGTCGCCGGTGCCACGTACGACTTTCTCGCGGCGATGCACGGTCGGGTGGTCATGGGTGACGGCGGCTGTCTGATCCTGCGGGACAGAACAGGCATCGCAGCGGTGGTGGTCTGGCCGCCGGGCACCACGCTGCTTCCGCACGGCCGGGTGGGCGTACACGTGCCTGACGTCGGGGAGATCGTCGTGGGCGATCGGGTCGACGGCGGCGGCGGATTCTTCGATGCCCCGCTCGCCGAGGGCGGCCCGCCGGAACACCTGCCGCACGTGCCTGTCGGATGCGCACCCGCCGGCGCCTCCGTGGCGGTGCTCGAACGCGTCACCCGGCGCAGCGACAGCTGACGGTGCTCCGCCGCACATCGGGTCGCACCATTGTGGGACGCTCGCGGAATGAGTGAGGTGATCTTCCGTGAGGCGGTCCGGGCGGACCTGCCGGCCGTGCTCGACCTGCTCGCCGACGACGTACTCGGTCGTACCCGTGACGTCGGGGAGGTCGACGCCACGTACGAGAAGGCGTTCGCGGACATCGCCGCCGACCCGCGCAACCAGCTCGTGGTCGGTGAGGCCGACGGCGAGGTGGTGGGGTGCATGCAGCTCACCTACATCCCCGGGCTCGGCCGGCACGGTGCCGAGCGGCTGCTGGTCGAGGCGGTCCGGGTCCGCTCGGACCAGCGCGGTCGCGGGCTGGGACGCCAGATGATGACCTGGGCGATCGACGCGGCCCGCCAGCGCGGCTGCGGCCTGGTGCAGCTCACCACCGACAAGACCCGCCACGACGCGCACCGCTTCTATGCCAACCTCGGCTTCGTCGCCAGCCACGAGGGCATGAAGCTCAGTCTCTGACACCGGCGGACGGAGGCCCGGCCAGTCTGGGTCGCCCCACATCGCAACCGAGGACGGTGGCCCAGAAGGTCGTCAGCGTCGCCAGGCTCGACCCGTGGATCAAGGACCGGGTGGAGTTCCGGAGCAGCCAGAAGTCTCCCTCGGGCAGGACGATCGCCCAGCCGATCGGGACGTGGTTCTCCGCCACGAGCACCAGCAGTTCCGGCTTGTTGTCGACGTCGATCTCGGGCAGGTCCGCCATCTCGACGGAACTCATCCCCTGCTTTCCGCTCACCGGTAGCTCCGCCGATGGCATCGCCGCACTGCGTGGCTAAAGCGCTGCTGCCCCGCCCTGGTCAAAGGCCGCTGTCGTGGCTGGACCGCCGTCGGGGTGTTCGTACGCAGTTCGACCGGCGACGTAGGTACCGGGCTGCTCGCGATGGGCGGACGGTTCACTACGTCGATCGGCTCGTCTTTGCGTTGAAACCACTTCCACCGGGCCACCTCAGACCTCCCAACGTCAAGAGCCAGTTCCTTCATTCGCCACAATCCGGGAAGCTCAATGGACGGCGCAACACTCATCGTGAGACAGTCACCTAGAGATGCGCATCTCGTCTGCTGATGCAGGAGCCGTCTCACGGCAAGCCCGACGACGGGTCAGGATGAGACAGGAAGGACGGCAGTGGCTGAAGTTGGCTCTACGGTGCCTCGTCGGGAACTTGGACGTCTGCTCCGCCAAACCCGAGAACAAGCCGGGATCGGCTTGGAAGCCGCCGCCTCCGACCTTGAATGGTCGCGGGCGAAGATGTACCGGATCGAGTCCGGTCAGACTCCGATCCGCGCACTGGACGTCGAACAGATGTGCCGGCTCTACGGTGCCTCGCCAGAGACGTCGGAGGTCCTGATCAGCCTCGCCAAAGAGTCCAAGAGCAAGGGCTGGTACCACGCCTACGGCGAGGTGATCCCTCGGTGGTTTCAGCTGTACGTCGGGCTTGAGTCGGCCGCAAGCCACATTCGCACCTACGAGCACGGTTTGGTTCCCGGACTCCTACAGACTCCCGATTACACGGCAGCAGTCGCGCGATCTCGACCGGGCATCACGGACGAGGAGGTCGCAAAACTTGTTGAGCTGCGGTTGGAGCGTCAACGCGTTCTCGCCAGGCAGCGTCCGGCTGCACCCATTCTTGACGCAATCTTGGACGAGGGCATTCTGCACAGAAGCGTGACCGGCATGGCTGAGCAGATTGACCGACTGATTGCGGCCAGCGAGCAACCCAACGTGTCGATCAGGATCTCCCCGCTTGGCAGCGAGCTGACTCGTGCTGCCGTGGCCGGGAGCTTCGTCATCCTGGACTTTCCCACACAGGGTGCTCGGTCAGCCGAGCCGACCACCGTGTACTGCGAGGGACTTACCGGCGCGCTATACCTTGACAGGCTGGAAGAGGTCCGGGCGTATGCCGAACTCTGGAATCACATCAGCGCCGAAGCGTTGAGCGTCGAGGCGTCCCAGACGCTGATGCGGCGAATCAAGGAGAGGCAGCATGACTGATTTGACCGGTGCGATCTGGCGAAAGGCCAGCCGCAGCAGCGACCAAGGTAACTGCGTGGAGGTGGCGGACAACCTTGCCCGGGTCGTGGGTGTACGGGACAGCAAGGACGCCGGCGGGCCGGTACTGCGGTTCGACGCCTGCCAGTGGCGGTCCTTCGTCGAGACCCTCAAGGCCAACGGCCTCCCGTAGCTTCCCGCCCACACCTCGTTGATCATGAGGTTAGCGGCAGTTGTGGATCTTCAAACTGCCGCTAACCTCATGATCAACGGATACGGGAGGGGCAGGGTCAGCGGGGGCGGTCACGGTCCTTGGAGGGTTGGACGCGCTTGGGTTCGCCGGGCATCTTGGGGTGGTCGGGTGGGTAGGGGAGGTCGCCCTCTCCGGTGGCGGCGTCCCGCTCGGCCCATTCCAGCAGGGGGGTGATGTCCCATGGGGCGTCGTCGATGCCGGCGTGCGGGTCGCCTCGTTGGGCCAGCCGTTCCGGGACGGTACGCAGGTCGAAGTCGTCCGGGTCGACGTCGGCCAGCTCGTCCCAGGTGACCGGGGTGGAGACGGTCGCCCGGGCGTTGGCGCGCAGCGAGTACGCGCAGGCGATGGTGCGGTCCCGCGCCATCTGGTTGTAGTCCACGAAGACCCGCTCGCCGCGTTCCTCCTTCCACCAGGCGGTGGTGACCAGGTCGGGCCGGCGGCGGGCCAGTTCCCGGGCCAGCGCGATGGTGGCCCGGCGTACCTCGACGAACGTCCAGCGCGGTTGGATGCGCAGGTAGACGTGCACGCCCCGGCCGCCGGACGTCTTCGGCCAGCCCGGCACGCCCAGCTCGTCGAGGATCGCCCGCAGCTCGGCGGCGGCCGTGGCGGCGTGCGCGAAGTCGGTGCCGGGCTGCGGATCGAGGTCGACCCGCAGCTCGTCGGGCTTGTCGACGTCGGCGGCGCGGACCGGCCACGGGTGGAACACCACGGTGCCCATCTGCGCCGCCCAGGCGACATGGGCCAGGTCCGCCGGGCACAACTCCGCGGCCTTGCGACCGCTGGGAAAACTGATCTCGGCGGTACGCACCCAGGGCGGCACGCCCCGGGTCGGCACCCGTTTCTGGAAGAACATCTCCCCCGCGATGCCGTCGGGGAAGCGTTGCAGCGTCGTCGGTCGGTCGCCGAGTGCCCGCATGATGCCGTCGCCGACGCTGACGTAGTAGTGGAAGACGTCGGCCTTGGTGAAGCCCCGCTCCGGGAAGATCACCCGATCGGGACTGGACAGTCGTACGGTCTGCCCGGCCACCTCGATCTGCTCGGCCGCAGCCTTCGTGCCACCCATTGCGCGACCATATGCGATGGGTCCGACCTTCGGCGTACCGTTGACCTGTGACTGTTCCCGACAGCGAACTGCCCCGCACCGAGGACGAGTGGCGGGTCCGGCTCAGCCCCGCCGAGTTCCGGGTGTTGCGCGAGCACGGCACCGAACCGGCGTGGACCGGCGAGTACGTCGACACCAAGACGCCCGGCATGTACCGGTGCCGGGCCTGCGGTGTCGAGCTGTACCCGAGCGACACCAAGTTCGACTCGCACTGCGGCTGGCCGAGCTTCGACGACGCCATCCCGGGCGCGATCAAGGAGATCGAGGACAACTCCCTCGGCATGAGTCGCACCGAGATCCGCTGCGCCCGCTGCGACAGCCACCTCGGCCACGTCTTCCGGGGTGAGGGCTTCACCCCGAAGGACACCCGCCACTGCGTGAACTCGCTCTCCATCCGCCTGGACCCGAGCGCCGCCTGACCAGGTCACCCGGGCCGCGCCGCCATCCCCGCCCGCGCCGGACCGGCACTGCCGGGTCGATCGGTCAGGCAAGCCCGCGCCGACGTCGCGCGCCGGCGCGGCCGGGCGGTCAGTCGGCTGATGGCCGACCGGCCATCAGCGCGACCTGAGCGGTACGCGACTGCTCGACACGCCGGGCCAGGTCGAGCACCCGCGCGTCGGTACCCGCCGCCTGATGTGCCCGGGCCAGGTCGGCCGCGGCCTGCTGGTGCGCGCTGAGCACCTCGATCAGCACCCGGTCTACCTCGGCGTCCGGGGCGTCCCGCAGCCGTGCCAACTGCTCAGGGCCCGTGCCGTGCCCGGCGTGGTCGTCGGCGCGGGCGCTGCGCCCGGCCTGCGCCAGCCAGCCACGCGCCGTGGCCAGTTCGTCGGCCTCGGTCGCCTCGACGGCGGCGACCAGGGTGCGCAGCTCGCTGTCGGTGAGCCGGTCGCGAACCAGCCCGACGATCTGGAGGGTCTGCTCGGTGTGCCCGGCCATCATCGACAGGAACAGCAGGTCAATGCCGGTCATCTCGCTGATGACACCAGGCGTCGTGGCGGAGGTCGCGGCCACCGGCGGCAGCGTCGCGTCGGAAGGCGCGGGCGCGCCGCCACAGCCGGCAACCAGCAGCACCGCGATCAGGTGCAGCGGCAGCACACGCAGCGTGGCACACCGTACCCGAGACACGGCGCGCCCTTCGGACGGCCGGGCCGACGACCCGACGCCTCGGGCCCCCAGCACGCCGGCTCCCGCCCGCGACACGGCGGCTCCGGCCGACAGCACACCAGCTTCCGCGCACAGCACGGCGCGCGGGTGCGCCGGCTCGGCGAACGGGAGGTGCGGCCAGCTCCGGCCGCACCTCCCGCTGGTCAGATCTGGCTCCACAGCGCCGGTACGTTCGGCGGCTCCCAACCGGCGATGGCGGTGTGCGCCTGCCGGCAGCGGTAGGTTCGACCACCGTAGGTGACCTGGTCGCCGACCGCGTACGCGCGACCGGCGGCCCAGGTGCCGCCGGTCGGCGGGTTGGTGGTCGGGGCGACCGTCGGGGTGGGCGACGGGGCGGGCGGGTTGGTGGTGGGGCTCGGGCTGGGCGTGGGGTTGCCGCCGCCCCCGCCGATCTGCAGGTCGACACAGGAGTAGAAGGCGTTCGCGGTGTCGGAGATGTTCCACACCGCCAGCAGCTTCTGCCGGCCGGAGTAGCCGGAGAGGTTGACGGTGTGCGAGACGGTCGCGCCGGGCTGGCGTCCGCCGCCGGAGAAGACCGCGACCCGGGTGTTGCCGATGAAGTACTCCCAGTCGCGGGTGGCGTGCATGGCCGTGTTGACCCAGGTGAACGTCACGGTGGTGCCGACCGAGGTGGCCGGCCAGCCCCGGTTGTCGTCGTTGAGGACGGCGAAGTGCGAAATGTTGGCGTGACAGTTGCGCAGCCCCTTCGGGCCCTCGACGCTCTGCGGTTCCCATCTGATCTGCCCACAGTCGGGTACCCGGTTCTGGGCGCAGAGCGCCTGGCGGCTCGGTGGTGACGAGACGTAGCCGTGGGCCTGGGCGGGAGTGGCGACGGCCAGGGTGGAGACCATGGCGCCCGTCGCGACCAGCGGAAGGGTGATTCTTCGACGCATGGCGGCAGCTCCTTGTCGGCGTGGTGCCTGGTGAGGTGCCACAAACATAATTTAAACCTTGTTAACAGTAAAGACCACTGTCAATAAAACAGGGACCAACCAGCTGCGTGTCGCAAGATGGGACAAAAGGTCTCTCTGATGGAGATACGGGGCGTGGCTACCTGCGAGGTCTGCGGCAACGACTACTGGTTGGCATTCGAGGTGCAGACGGTCAGCGGCGACGTGCACACCTTCGACAGCTTCGAATGCGCCGCCCACAAGCTCGCCCCGATCTGCGAGCACTGCAACGTCAAGATCGTCGGCCACGGGGTCGAGGTCTCCGGTCGGTTCTTCTGCTGCGGTCACTGCGCCCGCGCGGTGGAGGCCGAGCACGGTGCCGAGATCCGGGACGCCGTAGGGGCCCGCCCCGCCTGATCACCCGTCGGCCGACAGACAGCGAAAGACGAGGCCGCAGTAGAACTTGGACAGTTTCCGTTAGTGGGTAACGAGAACTGTCCAAGATCCTTAATCCAGCTCCCGTGCGCAGGCTGAGCCGGGGGCAGGGTGCACCTCCGCGCCGGCTTCCGGTGGCGACAGCACTAGGCTGGCGGGATGTCTGACACGCAGTTGCACAGCGCCGGCTTCGCCGAGTTGGACACGCTCACCTTTCACGACCTGGTCCGGCTGCGCGTCGACGTGTTCGTGGTCGAGCAGGAGTGCGCGTACCCGGAGCTCGACGGGCGGGACGTCGAACCCGGCACCCGGCACCTGTGGCTGGCCCACGACGGCGCTCCGGTGGCGTACCTGCGGATCCTGGCCGACCCCGACGGGGTGGCTCGGATCGGACGGGTGGTGGTCGCCCCGACGGCCCGGGGCGACGGGCACGCGGGGCGGCTGATGACGGCGGCCCTCGCGGAGATCGGTGACCGGCCGTGCGTGTTGGACGCCCAGTCACATCTCGTCGACTTCTACACCCGACACGGCTTCACGGTCAGCGGGCCGGAGTACGTCGAGGACGGCATCCCGCACACACCCATGCGCCGGAAGCGGTGAACGACCGCGAAACCAGTGCTGGAAGCGCTTCGACGACCCCGTGCACCCGGTGCTGGAAATCGCTTTCCTCATTGACGGATGACGATCGAACGTGCCATCCTTCCGGTCGAGTCAGCACGCGAGGGCCACACCGACGGCACGGGAGAGGGCAACTCCCGAGCGTCCGGGCGATGTCGAGATCCGACGACTCCCCCTGGGGGCTCCATGTCCAACTCGCTCAGATCATCACGGGCGTTCTGGCTGCTGGCCGTCGCGGCCGTCGCCACGCTGCTGCTCTCCACGGCATACGTGCGACCCGCCGCCGCGCACGGCTCGGTGGCCAACCCCATCTCCCGCAACTACGGCTGCTGGCAGCGCTGGGGCGGTGACTTCCAGAACCCACGGATGGCCACCGAGGACCCGATGTGCTGGCAGGCGTGGCAGACCGACACCAACGCCATGTGGAACTGGAACGGCCTCTACCGCGAGGGCGTGGCCGGCAACCACCAGGCTGCCATCCCGAACGGCCAGCTCTGCTCCGGCGGACGCACCGAGAACGGGCGCTACCGGGCGATGGACGTGCCGGGTGCCTGGCGGACCACCTCGGTCGGCAACAGCTTCCGGTTGAAGTTCTACGACCAGGCCAGCCACGGTGCCGACTACATCCGGGTGTACGCCACCCGGCAGGGCTACGACGCGCTGACCACGCCGCTGGCCTGGTCGCACCTGGAACTGGTCGGTCAGATCGGCAACACGCCGGCCTCGCAGTGGCAGCAGGAGCCCGGTGGGGTCTCCATCGAGATCCCGGTCAACGCACCGGGGCGCACCGGCCGGCACGTCATCTACACGATCTGGCAGGCCAGTCACTCCGACCAGTCGTACTACATCTGCAGCGACGTGCAGTTCGGCGGCGGATCCAACCCCCCGCCGACCACGCCGCCGCCGACCACGCCCCCGCCCACCACGCCGCCGCCCACCACTCCCCCACCGACCACGCCGCCGCCCACCAACCCGCCACCGG
>NZ_JBAGKI010000102.1:0-12459 GCF_036689795.1 Micromonospora palythoicola
GGGCCCCCGGCCCCCCCCGCGGCGCGGGCGCCGGGCCCGCCCCCCGCCCCCCCGGCCGGCCTCACCCCCCCCCGCCCGGGCGCACGCCTCCGCTGGGTCGGGCTCAGCCCTGCCAGAAGCGGACCAGGTCCAGACCGGTCGCGTACAGCCACGGCGGCAGGCCGAGCAGGTCGCCGATGGCGAAGACGGCGGTGAAGAACCAGCCGCCGATCGTCGGGTTCCACAGCAACGCGAACAGCAGGATGAACCCGTACGGCGCGAACAGGTCGTACATCCGCCGGTACTGCGAGGTCAGCCACGGCTGGACCATGTTGCCGCCGTCCAGCCCGGGCACCGGCAGCAGGTTGAGCAGGCTCGCGGTGACCTGGAGGAAGGCCAGCAGGGCCACCGCCGCCCAGAACTCCACCGGTCCACCACCGCCCGCGCCGAGCCGCAGCACCACCACCAGCACGAGTGCGAACAGCACGTTCGTGGCGGGTCCGGCGAGGCTGACCAGGGTGTGCCGTAGCCGCCCCGGGATGACGTGCCGGTCCACCCAGACCGCGCCACCGGGCAGACCGATGCCGCCGAGCAGCACCACCACCACCGGCAGCGCGATGGACAGCAACGGATGGCTGTACTTCAACGGGTTCAGGGTCAGGTAGCCGCGGTGGGCCACCCCCCGGTCACCGCTGCGGTACGCCACCACGGCGTGGGCGTACTCGTGCAGGCACAACGAGACCAGCCAGCCGGAGACGACGAAGCCGAACACGGTGAGCCGGACGTTGCCGATCCCGTGCCAGGTCAGCACGGCGCTGGTCACCAGCAGGGCGACCAGCGCCAGGAAGACCGGGCTGGGCCGGAAGGCCGCCCGGGGCACCCCGAGCACCAGCGGCTCGGAGTCCCGGGGTGTCATCACTCGGCCACGGGCTGCAGGCTCATCCGGTACTCCACCCGATCGTCCTCCAGGAGCGCGACCGAGGTGACGCCGGACGCCGCGAGTTCCCGCCAGGTCTGACCGATCCAGGACTCGGCATCCGCCTGGCTGGCGAACGACTCGGCCGGCCCGTCGACCGACTCGCCGTTCGCACCCTCGTACCGCCAGCTCCACGCCATGTGCGCGTCTCCCCTCGCCGCTGCTGCCCCTTGGGGCGGACCTCCGCCAGCGTAGTCGTACCGCAGCACCGCCGACCGGGCCACGGGCGGCGATCGGCGGCCCGGCCGACGCCCGGGCGGGACTGAGCCTGCCGCGGCCGGGTATGTCGTTCGGGAACCCGACGCACAGGAGGCGACAATGACGACACCGATCCCGCAGATGGACACGGCGGAACTGCGCGACATCGCGGTGCGCGGCGGCATCGAGGGCGCGCGGGAGATGGACCGGGAGGAACTCGTCGACGCCCTGCAGGCCCGCCCCGGCGAGGGGGCCTGGCAGGAGGATCCGAAGCCGGCGGACGTCAATCCCAACGACGTCAGGTACCAGTCCCCCGACCGGCGCTGACCGCATCGCGGGCCGGCGGCGCGCTGCCCTACCTGCGGTCCGCCGACCCGCCCGCTGGACGTAAGGTACGCAGCATGTCCCTTGACGGGTGGAACACGCTTCTGGTCCTCGGCGGCATCCGGTCCGGCAAGTCGGAGTTCGCCGAGTCCCTGGTCGCCGACGCGTCCACGGTCCGCTACCTGGCGACCGCCGCCGACCCGGGGGACGACCCCGAGTGGGCCGCCCGCCTGGCCGCGCACCGCGCCCGCCGGCCCGCGACCTGGAGCACCGAGGAGACCGCGACCGACCCGCGTCGCCTCGCCGACGTGATCTCCACCGCCCGGCCGGAGGACACCCTGCTCGTCGACGACCTCGGCGGCTGGGTGACGGTCCTGCTCGACCCGGCGCACCAGCCGGCCGACGACACCGCCACCGTCGACGAACTGGCCGCCGCCGTGCGGTCCTGCGCCGCGCGGCTGGTGCTGGTCAGCCCCGAGGTCGGGTTGTCCCTGGTACCCACCACACCGCTGGGCCGGGCGTTCACCGACGCCCTCGGCGCGGTCAACCGCGCGGTCGCCGACGCCTGCGACACGGTGGTCCTGGTGGTCGCCGGCCAGCCGTGCCGGTTGAAGCCCGCCGCCGCCCGACCCGCGCTCTCCGACGCGCCACCGGCCGCTTCCGCCCCGTCGGCCGTAGCCGCCACGGTGCCCGCTCAGGCCGGACCGACCGGTGAGTCGTCGGAGATTCCCGAAGCTGCGCCGCTGCCCGACTCGCCGCCGGTGACCAGGCCGCAGCTGCCCGCCGAGCCCGCCGCCGAGAGCGTCGGCACCGGCTGGACCGCGCCCACCACGGCCCTCCCGCTGGTCGCGACCGGCCTGGTCATCCAGCCCGGCATGGAACTGCCCATGCCCGACGAGTACGCCGGGCCGCAGGCCGTCGACCGGCTGGCGAGCCTGGACGTGCCGGGCGCCGGGCTCGGTGCGCTGGAGCAGGTCGTCTCGTTCGCCGCCGCCACCCAGGGCACCCCCACCCCGGCCCCGTGGCGGTCGGTGCGGGTGCTGCTGGTGCACGGCGACCACGCGGGCGGAGTCGCCGCCGGCACGACGGCCGGTGAGTCGGCCCGCCGCGCCGAGCAGGCCCGAGCCGGGCAGGGCGTGCTCGCCCGGCTGGCCGCCGAGAGCGGCGCGAGCCTGCAGGTGGTGGCCGCCCCCGCCGCCGCGCCCATCGAGCACGGCCCGGCGCTGGACGCCGATCAGGTGGACTCGGCCCTGCGCCACGGCTGGCGGCTGGCCGAGGAGGCGGCGGACGCCGGCGTACAACTGCTGGTGCTGGCCGCGTGCGGCGCCGGCACCGAGGCCACGGCCGCGGCGGTGCTGGCCGCGACCGCCGGAGCCGAGCCGCCCGCGGTGCTGGCCCGGGTGGTCACCGTGGACGGCGAGATCGACGACGCGGCCTGGATGGTTCGCTGCGCCGCGGTCCGCGACGCCCTGCACCGCACCCGTCGTTCCTCCCGCAACGCCATGAACGTGCTCGCCGAGTTGGGCGGTGGGGACATCGCCGTCGCCACCGGCATCCTGCTGGGCGCGACCGCCCGCCGGCTGCCGGTGCTGCTGGACGGCCCCGTCGGGGTGGCCGCCGCGCTGATCAGCCGGGACCTGGCCGGACAGGCCCGGCACTGGTGCCTGCTGGCCGACGACGGCGGTCACCCGGCCGTCCGGCTCGCCGCCGACGTGCTCGGCCTGGATCCGCTTACCCGGTTGCGGCTCGATCTCGGCGAGGGGGCGAACGCGCTCACCGTGCTGCCGCTGCTGCGGTCGGCGCTGGCGTTGGCCGCCGCGTTGCCGTCCCGTCCCGAGGGCGACGACAGCGAGGGCGACGAGCCGGGCCCGATCGAGGAGACGGAGCCCGACTTCCACGAGCCGGAGCCCGAGGGTCCCGGCCCGACCACCACCGCGCCGGCCGCGGAGCCGGCGGAGACATCCGCCGCCCGTGCCGGGTGAGCTGCGGCTCGGCGACGGGGCGCGGCTGGCGCTGACCACCCTCACCATCCTGCCGCTGCGCGTCGGCCGGGTCGACCGGGCCACCGCCGGCACGGCGATGACGCTCGCCCCGGCGGTCGGCGCGCTGCTCGGTGTGCCGCTGGCCGGCATCCTGCTGCTGCTGGCCGCCGGCACCGCGCCGCTGGTCGCCGCCGGGGTCACCGTCGCGGCGGCGGCGGTGCTCACCCGGGGGCTGCACCTGGACGGGCTGGCCGACACCGTGGACGCGCTCGGGTCTTACCGGCGTGGACCGGCCGCCCTGGAGATCATGAAGAAGCCGGACGTGGGGCCCTTCGGCGTGGTCGCCCTGGTGCTCGTCCTGCTGGTGCAGGCCGCCGCGCTGGCCGAGCTGGCCGGCCGGTCCCGCCCGGCGGTGTTCGCGGCCGTGCTGACGGCCACGGCGGCGGGGCGGCTCGGGGTGGCCCTGGCCTGCCGGCGAGGGGTGCCGGCGGCGCGACCGGAAGGGCTGGGTGCGCTCGTCGCCGGCAGCGTCGGTCCCGTCGCGCTGGTCGTCACCACCGCCGCCGTCGCGCTGCTGGCGGTCGCGGCGGTGCCGCACCAGCCGTGGCAGGGCCCGCTGGTGGTGCTGACGGCGCTCGCCGTCGCGGCCGGGCTGCTGCGGCACGTGGTACGCCGCCTCGGCGGGATCACCGGCGACGTGCTCGGCGCCACCGTCGAGCTGGTAACCACGCTCGTCTACCTGGGACTGGTGCTGTCCGCCTGAGTCGGTGGCCCGGCGCCGGGTAGCGTACCTGCGACGACAGCACCGGCGCGGCCACCCGGGGGACGACATGCTCATCACCGACGACTTCCTGCCCGTTCCGGTTCCGGAGTCGCTGAGCGCGACCTATCTGGTGCCGACGGCCGGACTGCCGTCGGTGACCGCCCGCACGGCCGTGGAGAAGCTGGCCGGCCGGCTCGCCGAGCCGGTGTACGGACTGGCCCGACAGATGCTGGACAGTCCGCTGATGAGCGTCGACATCCGGCCCGTCGGCGAGTTTCCCGAGCTGCCACCGGACCTGCTCACCGCGTTCGGGGCCAGCGAGGCGCAGTTGGACCGGTTGGCCGCGGCGACCCACCTGGTGGTGGTGCAGGCGGAGTACCGGCCGGGCTGGCCGCCCGCTCACGAGTGGGCCGCGCGGGCGGTCGCCGCGGCGGTCGCCGAGGCGGTGGGCGGCGACGTGGTGGACGTCTTCGGCCTGCAGTTCCTCGACCCGGCCGCGGCGCTGCGCACGCTGCCCGACGCGCAGGGCCGGGTCCGGCTGGTCGACTGGGTGCTGGTGCCCTACTCGTCGGACGCCGAGGGGCTCTGGTTCACCACCAAGGGGCTGCGCCGCTTCGGCCTGCTGGAGTTGCAGACCCAGGGGGTGCCCGACCATCTCACCCGGGCCTGGGGTGCGGTGATGACCGGTGCCGCCCGGCGCCTGCTGCGGGACTGGACCGACGGGTTGGCCGGCGAGGAGATCCCGGCGTTCGTGCAACTGCCGGTGCTGGCCACGGTGACCGGCCACGACATCGCGGTGGCGTACGGCAATCCGGAGCAGCACGGGGCGACCGCGCCGGTGCTGCTCCGCCTGGAGCTGGACCCGGCCACCGACCCGGACGCCGACTCCTTCCTCAGCCTGCGCCCGCCGGCCGGGCACCCCGGCCCCGCCGGGCGATACTTCGCCAACGCCTGCGCCACCCTCTTCTCCGGGATCCAGCCCGACGTGCGGTACGCCCGCTCCGGTGACGCGATGAGCAGGGCGATCGCCACCGCCCGCGCCGGACTGGCGGACATCCGGGCCCGGTTCCGCGACGGTCAGCTGCCGCCGGAGACACAGCTGGTGGTCAAGTACGGGCTGCCGGGCGACGACGGCCCGGAGTACGTCTGGGCCGGGGTGACGGACTGGGACTCCCCGGACCGGGTCGTCGGTGCCAGCGCCAGCGACGCCAACACCGACCCCACCGTACGCATCGGCTCCCCGGTCGTCGTGGCGGTCGCCGACATCGTCGACTGGGCGGTCCTGAACGCCGACGGCGTCATCGAGGGCGGCTGGACCCAGGCCGTCCTGGACGCCGGCCAACCCCCCACCCCCTGACCGGTCTTACTTGACGGAGGGGTGGATGAAGGGGGGGCGGGTCAGGTGGGCGGGGGTGCGGCGGTTGCGGATGTCGATGTGCAGCTCGGCACCGTCGGGGAGGGCGGGGGCGGTGTCGATGAGCGCGAGGGCGATGCCCTGCTTGCGGGTCGGGCTGAAGGTGCCGCTGGTCACGGTGCCGACCCGGGTGTCGCCCGCGTAGACGGCCATGCCGGGACGGGGGATGGCACGTTCGACGGCGACCAGGCCGCGCAGCGTACGCGCCGGACCGGCGGCCTTCTCCGCGACCAGCGCGTCACGGCCCCAGAAGGCCGGCTTGTCCCAGCCGACCGCCCAACCCGAGCGGGCCTGCACCGGCGTGATCTCCAGCGAGAGGTCCTGTCCGTGCAGCGGGTACCCCATCTCGGTGCGCAGCGTGTCCCGTGCGGCCAGCCCGCACGCCTGCGGCGCCGGCTCGGCGGCGAACAACGCGTCCCACACCGCGACCGCGTCACCGGCCGGCACCACCAGCTCGTAGCCCAGCTCGCCGGTGTAGCCGGTACGGCACACGGTCAGCCCGACCGGGCCGAGGGCCGCCGGCGAGAAACTCATGTACCCGTGCCCGGTGGGCAGGCCGAGCGCGCCCAGCAGGTCCGCCGCCCGGGGCCCCTGCACCGCCAGTACGGCGTACCCCTCGTGCTCGTCGGTGACCGTGACCCGCGGCGGCGCGGCGGCGCGCAGCCGGCGCACCACCTCGGCGCTGTTCGCCGCGTTCGGGATGAGGAAGACGTGGTCGTCGGCGTGCAGGTAGGCGATGATGTCGTCCACCACGCCGCCGGTCGCCTCGTCGCAGCACAGGGTGTACTGCGCCCGCCCCGGGCCGATGCGCCCCAGGTCGTTGCTGAGGCAGGCGTTGACGAACTCCGCCGCTCCCGGCCCGGTCACCCGCACCTTGCCCAGGTGTGACACGTCGAACACGCCGACGCCGGTACGCACCGCGGTGTGTTCGCGCAGCACCCCGCCGCCGGCGTACTCCAGGGGCATCTCCCAGCCGCCGAACGGAGCGAACTTGGCGCCGAGCGCGGTGTGCCGGCCGGCCAGCGGGGAACGACGCAGCCGGGTCGCGGCGGCGTCGGTGGTCACCTCGGTCATGGGTGGCAACTTACCGGGACGCACCGGGCTGGTTAGCATCGGCGGGACCGCCGGATCACCCGGCGGGGCAGCACTGACGTCCGGCGGGTAAATCATCCGCCGGGGAACTCCACCGCCGGTACGCCACCACGCGACCGGCCCGGCCCGCCCGGGAGCAGCCTCCGTGACATCGCCCAGCACCACCCTGAGCCTGGTCGACACCGACCCCGCCGAACTCGCCGTCGACGCGATCGTGATCGGCGTGCACAGTACGACCGGCGAGCAGGACGCCACCCGCGGCCTCGCCGGCACCCTGCTGCTCGCCAGCGGCGCCGAGAGCATCGCCGCCGCCTTCGACGGCAAGCTGACCGAGACGCTGGCGCTGCTCGGCGCGACCGGCGGTCCCGGCGAGGTGATCAAGTTGGCGACGCTGGGCACGGTCACCGCGCCGGTGCTGGCCGCCGTCGGCCTCGGCCCCGAGCCCAGCGGCGCGGCCCCCGCCCCGGAGACGCTGCGCCGGGCGGCGGGCGCCGCCGTGCGGGCCCTGGCCGGCGCGTCCCGGGTGGCGATGACGCTGCCGCTGCCGGACGACGCCGACGCCGCCGACGCGCTGCGCGCCGTCGCCGAGGGCGCGCTGCTGGGTGGTTACCGCTTCGCCGGGTACAAGACCAGGCCGCAGCCGACCCGCCGCGAGCCGGTCGCCGAGGTGCTCGTCGCCGTGCCGGACGCCGCGGACGCGGCAGCGCAGGCCGAGGTGACCCGGGCCGGCACGGTGGCCGGCGCGGTCCGGCGTACCCGCGACTGGGTCAACATCGCCCCGAACGAGCTGCGCCCGCCGGCCTTCGCCGACGCGGTCGCCGAGGCCGGTCGGGCGGCCGGGCTGGCGGTCGAGGTGCTCGACGAGGTCGCCCTGCGCGAGGGCGGCTACGGCGGCATCATCGCCGTCGGTCAGGGCTCGGAGGCTCCGCCCCGACTGGTCAAGCTGACCTACACCCCGGCCGGTGGCGGCTCCGGTAAGCGGGTCGCGCTGGTCGGCAAGGGGATCACCTTCGACACGGGTGGCATCTCGATCAAGCCGGCCCAGGGCATGTGGGAGATGAAGTCCGACATGGCCGGTGCGGCGGCGGTGGCGGCCACCATGCTGGCGGTGGCCGAGCTGAAGCCGTCGGTGACGGTGACCGGGTACGTGCCGATGGCGGAGAACATGCCGTCGGGCACCTCGTACCGGCCGGGTGACGTGGTCACCATGTTCAACGGCAAGAAGGTGGAGGTGCTCAACACCGACGCCGAGGGCCGGATGATCCTCGGCGACGCGATGGCCCGGGCCTGCGCCGACGGCTGCGACTACCTGTTCGAGACCTCCACCCTGACCGGCGGTCAGGTCGTCTCGCTGGGCAAGCGGATCTCCGGCGTGATGGGTACCGCCGAGCTGTGCGAGCGGGTCCGAGGCGCCGGTGACGCGGTCGGCGAGCCGGCCTGGCCGATGCCGTTGCCGGACGACGTGCGCAAGGGCATGGACTCCGACGTCGCGGACATCTCGCAGGTCAACGCGGGCATGGACCGGGCCGGTCACATGCTCCAGGGCGGTGTCTTCCTGCGTGAGTTCGTCACCGACGACGTCGCCTGGGCACACATCGACATCGCCGGCCCGTCGTACCACACGGGCGAGGCGACCGGCTACTGGACCAAGGGCGGCACCGGCGTCCCGGTCCGCACCCTGCTGCACCTGATCGACGACGTCGCCACCAACGGCTGAGCCCCGCGCGGGCTGCGCAAGATCCGATCAGTTTCGGGGAAGTTGCTGTCTCCACGCGCCGGGAGGCGGCAACTTCCCCGAAACTGCTGCCTCGCGGCGACGCGGGAGCGGCGTGAGCGCGGGTCAGTACTGATCGGGGCGGCGTTTGCGGCGCTCGTTGTAGTCGCGCATGCGTTGCGGGTAGCCCATCAGCGCCACGTCGTAGATCGGGATGCTCAGCCGGAACGCGAACCGCCGCGCGCCGTCCGGCCCGTCGATCCGGCGTCGGGTCCACTCCCCGTCGTCGGCGATCAGGATCACGGTCGTCTCGGTCACGGTGGTACGCGGCTCGATGTACGCCTCGACGCCCTTACGGGTACGGACGAAGTTCTCAAGGTGCTCCAGATCGGCACGATTGGCCGTACGGTCAGGGTCAGCCGCGCGTGGTCGCTTGCTTCGCCGGAACAGTCCCACCGAGCCGTCTCCCCAGTCGTGGCGTATCGAAGGCAGAGCCAAGGGTACGTGGCGGCGACGTGTCGTTGGGCACCTCGGTACGCGGGTGCGACGCGGTGGTGACAAGATGGCCGAGGTGGGGTGTGTCCGTGTTACCCCGCCGTGACCCCCGATGCAGCGAAGCGACCTGGGAGTTGGACGTGAGCGAGCCGAACGACGCAACCTTCGACATCGTCATCCTCGGAGGTGGTAGCGGCGGTTACGCGACCGCCCTGCGCGCCGCCCAGCTGGGCCTTTCCGTGGCGTTGGTGGAGAAGGGCAAGCTCGGGGGCACCTGCCTGCACAACGGATGCATCCCGACCAAGGCGCTGCTGCACGCGGCCGAGATCGCCGACCAGACCCGCGAGTCGGAGCAGTTCGGCATCAAGGCCGAGCTGGTCGGCATCGACATGGCGGGGGTCAACTCGTACAAGGACGGCGTGATCTCCCGGCTCTACAAGGGCCTGCAGGGCATGCTCAAGGGCAACAAGTCGATCACGATCGTGGAGGGGCACGGCAAGCTCGTCGCGCCGAACGCGGTGGAGGTGGACGGCAAGCGGTACACCGGCCGCAACGTGGTGCTGGCCTCCGGGTCGTACGCCAAGAGCCTGCCGGGCCTGGAGATCGACGGCGAGCGGGTCATCACCAGCGACCACGCCCTGACCCTGGACCGGGTCCCCGCCTCGGCGATCGTGCTCGGCGGCGGGGTGATCGGCGTCGAGTTCGCCAGCGTGTGGAAGTCCTTCGGGGTGGACGTGACGATCGTCGAGGCGCTGCCCCGGCTCGTCGCCGCCGAGGACGAGGAGTCGTCGAAGGCGCTGGAGCGGGCCTTCCGCAAGCGGAAGATCAACTTCAAGGTCGGCAAGCCGTTCGAGAAGGTCGAGAAGACCGACAACGGCGTGAAGGTGACCATCGCCGGTGGCGACACCGTCGAGGCCGAGCTGCTGCTGGTCGCGGTCGGCCGGGGCCCGAACACCGCCGACCTCGGCTACGAGGAGCAGGGCGTCAAGGTCGACCGCGGCTACGTGCTGACCGACGAGCGGCTGCGCACCAACGTGCCGAACGTCTACGCCGTGGGCGACATCGTGCCCGGTCTCCAGCTCGCCCACCGCGGCTTCCAGCAGGGCATCTTCGTCGCCGAGGAGATCGCCGGCCAGAACCCGGCGGTGATCGACGAGGCGGGCATCCCCCGGGTCACCTACAGCGACCCGGAGCTGGCGTCGGTCGGCCTCACCGAGGCGAAGGCCAAGGAGCAGTACGGCGCGGACAAGATCAAGACTTACAACTACAACCTCGGCGGCAACGGCAAGAGCCAGATCCTCAAGACGGCCGGTTTCGTGAAGCTGGTGCGGGTCGAGGACGGGCCGGTGGTCGGCGTGCACATGGTCGGCGCGCGGGTCGGCGAACTGGTCGGCGAGGCGCAGCTGATCTACAACTGGGAGGCGTACCCGGGCGAGGTGGCGCAGCTCGTGCACGCCCACCCGACGCAGAACGAGGCCCTGGGCGAGGCGCACCTCGCTCTTGCCGGCAAGCCGCTGCACGCGCACGCCTGATCACGACGTATCCGCGGCGTCCGGCGACGGGCGGCGCTCCCCCCACCAGGGAAATGAAGGAGTCTGGAGAACATGCCGGTATCGGTCACCATGCCCCGGCTCGGCGAGAGCGTCACCGAGGGCACCGTCACGCGCTGGCTCAAGCAGGAGGGTGACACCGTCGAGGTCGACGAGCCGCTGCTCGAGGTGTCCACCGACAAGGTCGACACCGAGATCCCGTCCCCGGCGGCCGGGGTGCTGACCCGGATCGTGGTGGGCGAGGACGAGACGGCCGAGGTCGGCAGCGAGCTGGCGGTGATCTCCGGCGAGGGCGAGTCGGCCGGCGGTGGAGCCGCCCCGCAGCAGGAGGAGGAGGCTCCCGCCGAGCAGGCCGCCGAGGCGGCGGCGGAGCCGCAGGCCGAGGCGGAGCAGCCGGCCGTCGAGGAGCCGGCCGAGCAGCCGGCGCAGGCGGCCCCGTCGGGCGAGGGCACTCCGGTGCAGATGCCGGCCCTGGGCGAGAGCGTCACCGAGGGTACGGTCACCCGCTGGCTCAAGCAGGTCGGCGAGACCGTCGAGGTCGACGAGCCGCTGCTGGAGGTCTCCACCGACAAGGTCGACACCGAGATCCCCTCGCCGGTCGCCGGCACCGTGCTGGAGATCAAGGTCGCCGAGGACGAGACCGCCGAGGTCGGCGCGACCCTGGCCGTGGTCGGTGCCGCCGGTGGCGCCCCGGCCGAGTCGAAGCCGGAGCCGAAGCCCGAGGCCAAGCCGGAGCCCGAGGCCAAGCCGGAGCCGAAGCCCGAGGCCGCGGCGAAGCCGGAGCCGCAGGTGTCCGAGCCGACGCCGGGCATGTCGTACAACGAGCCGGCCGCCGAGGCCGAGACGGCGCAGGAACCGGTCAAGGCCGAGCAGGCGGCGCAGCCGGCGGCTCCGGCACCGCAACGCGCGGCGGCACCGTCCAATGGCGGCGAGCAGGCGGCCGGTTACGTGACCCCGCTGGTACGCAAGTTGGCCAGCCAGCACAACGTGGACCTCGCCTCGGTCAACGGCACCGGGGTCGGTGGCCGGATCCGCAAGCAGGACGTTCTGGACGCGGCGGAGAAGGCCAAGGCCGCCAAGGCCGCGCCGGCTCCGGCGGCAGCGCAGCCGGCGGCCGGGGCACCGGCCAAGCCGGCCGCCAAGCCGCAGCCGAGCGCCAAGCGGGGCACCACCGAGAAGCTGCCGCGCATCCGCGCGGCGATCGCCAAGCGGATGCTGTCGTCGCTGCACGAGATGGCGCAGCTGACCACGGTGGTCGAGGTGGACGTCACCAAGATCGCCAAGCTGCGGGCGCAGGCCAAGGAGTCGTTCCAGCAGCGGCACGGCGTCAAGCTGTCGTTCCTGCCGTTCTTCGCCCTCGCGGCCATCGAGGCGCTCCAGGCGTACCCGATCGTCAACGCCAGCATGGACCTGGACGGCGGGACGATCACCTACCCGGACGCCGAGAACCTCGGCATCGCGGTGGACACCGAGCGGGGCCTGCTGGTGCCGGTCATCCACAACGCCGGTGACCTCAACCTGGGCGGCATCGCCAAGCGGGTCGCCGACCTGGCCGAGCGGACCCGGACCAACAAGATCAGCCCGGACGAGATCGCCGGTGCGACCTTCACGCTGACCAACACGGGCAGTCGGGGCGCCCTCTTCGACACCCCGATCGTGCCGTCGCCGCAGTCGGCGATGCTGGGTACGGGTGCCGTGGTCAAGCGTCCGGTCGTGGTCAACGACCCGGAGCTGGGTGAGGTCATCGCCGTACGCCAGATGGTCTACCTGGCTCTGTCCTACGACCACCGACTGATCGACGGCGCCGACGCGGCCCGCTTCCTGACGGCGGTCAAGGAGCGCCTGGAGGCCGGCAACTTCGAAGCCGAACTGGGCCTCTAACCCCCAGCGCACCACAGCGGGGCGGGCCCCGGCGGGCGGCGCGGGGGGGGCCCCCCGTGCGCCCACCCCCACAGGGGTTGTTTTTTTTTTG
>NZ_JBAGKI010000103.1:0-12007 GCF_036689795.1 Micromonospora palythoicola
TCACCCGCGGCCGGTCGGCGCGAGGTGGACTTCCCAACGCCGACGCTGTCCGCGGGGCACGCCGCCGGTGGGGTCTGGGTCGCCCGGGCGACCGAGACGATCCGGCCCGGCGTCCTCGACGGGGCGCTGGCGGCACACCTCGACGACGCACCGGGTGCTGCCGTGCTGATCAGCGACCGGACCACCTACACGCTCGACGGCACCGCGATCGTGGTCGACCGGGCGACGATCCTCGGCAGCATGATGCAGATCAACACCGACCGCGCCGCGCGGGGCCTGTCACTGCACTGGGGAGCCAGCCGCGACGTGCCGTAGCGTGTCCAGCACCGCGTCCACCACCCGTTCCCGCCCGCGCCCGTCCACCGTGGCCCAGGCCCGGGCGGACAGCTCCGCCCGGCGGGCCCCGTCGTCGAGCAGCTCCGCCAGGGTGTCCGTGGCGGCGCGGACCGTCACCGGGTCACCGGCCAGCGCGGGCAGCTCACCGAGGCCGGCGGCCAGTCCGGCGGTCACCACCCGGTGGTACGACTCGCGCTGGTTGTCCACCACGCAGACCAGCGCCGACGGCGCCCCCAGGCAGCACAGTTCCCAGGTGGAGGTGCCGGCCGCGCTGACCACCAGGTCCGCCGCGGCGATCAGGGCCGGCAGCGTGCCGGTGGGCGGCACCGGCAGCAGCGACTGCCCGGGGCCGGGCGTCAGCCCAGCTATCCGCTCGCCCAGTTCGGGCCGGCCGACGACGACGGTGAGTTCCATCGGCCGGCCGGTCGACAGCAGCACCTCGGTCAGCACCGGTGCCGCGCCGACCGCGTCGGTGCCGCCGAAGAAGGCCAGCACCGAGGGGGGATCGACCGTCACCGCCGGACGCGGGGCCGCCGGCCGGGCGGCCAGGACACCCGCGCGCAGCAGGGCGTATCCGCTGCCGGCGAGCAGCCGGCCCGCCGGCACCGCCAGGTCGGTGGCGAAGTTCTGGTCGAGGTAGAGGTCGGCGTCCTGTCCCCGGGTGTCCCCGTCGACGATGGCCAGGGTCAGCACCCCGGCGGCCCGCAGCGCCCCCGCACCGGCGGGATCCAGCTCGTAGGAGTCGAGGACCAGCACGTCGAGGTCGTGGCGGCGGGCGGCGGCGACCAGCTCGTCCGGGGTGTCCGCGCCGGGGTGCGCCGCGATGCCCCGGGCGGTGAGCTGGTCGGCCGCCCACCCGACGCCGTCGACGGTGCCGAAGACCTCGACGGTGGCACCCCGGGCCTGGAACTCCTCGCCCAGCGCGAGACAGCGGACCAGGTGCCCGACCCCGCGCAGCGGCCCGGCGTCGCAACGCAGCCCGACGCGTAACCTGCTCAGCGCTCCTCCAACCGCTTCTGCCGGACGTCGGCGTTGAGCGCCCGCAGCGTGGGCTGCCCGTCCAGCCAGTCGGCGAGCTTGGCCAACGGCACGCTGACGTCACCGAAGTGGTCGGCCACCGCGCGGACCAGCTCCCAGTCGCGCTCGGTGTCGAGGGTGAGGCGCAGCTGCGAACGGTCCGGGGTGAGGGTCACGCCGAGCACCCGGAACACCTCCGGATGCGCGTACGCGTACGAGGTCACGTGCACCCGGTGGTGTTCGGTGGCGAGCCGGTCGACGGTACGCAGCGCGTCCGCCCGGATGATCTCGACGTCCAGACCGCGGGGGAGGGTACGGGCGATCGACGTGCTGGCGTAGTCCAGCCCCGGCACGGCCCGGTACACCGAGGCGACCAGGCTGACGATCTCCGGATCCAGCAGCGGACAGTCGGCGGTGAACCGCATGACCGCGTCGGCGGGATGGGCGTCCAGGGCGCCGACGAAGCGGGTCAGCACGTCGTCGACGGGGCCCCGGTGCCAGGCGACGCCGAGCCGGTCGCATTCGGCGACGACCGCGTCGTCACTGACGTCGCCGCTGGTCGCCACCACCAGGTCGGCCAGTACGCCGCTGTCCTGCGCGGCCCGGACCACCCGGCCGAGCACGCTGCGTCCGGCCAGCGGACGCAGCACCTTGCCGGGCAGCCGGGACGAACCCATCCGCGCCTGCACGATGCCGACGATCCGATCGGTCATTTCTGTTCTCCCTGCTTCGCGGCGATGGCGGTGCGGGCCCGGCGTTTGGCGGCGCGGGCGCCGCGCTTGGCCATTCGGGCCGGGGTCAGGGCCAGCCGCCCGACCTTGTAACTCAGCGAGCCGCTCATCAGGTTGATCTTCGCTTCGGCCCGACGCAGCGCACGTTCGCGCGAGGTGAGCAGGTTCTCGGTCCAGGTGAGCAGCGCGCTCAGCCGGGTGTTCTCCTCCCGCTGGCGTAGCCACGCCTCGCGCAGCTGCTGGTAGCTGCGCGGGCCCGGCGGCGGGTCGGTCGGGCTGACCTCGGCCGTCGCGGCCCGCTCCGTCGCGGCCTCGACGACGGCCCGGTCGAAGTCGCGTCCGGCGACCCCACCGAGCAGCACGGTCAGCCCCGCCACGTCGAGCGTGGAGGTCCACGGGTGGGCGTACCCGCCGGTGAGCAGGTCGGCGGCGAAGCGCCACAGCGTCCGGGCCAGCACCACGTCGACCGGCAACGGGGCGTCGGCCCGCCAGCCCCGGTCGAGCACTCCCCAGCGGTCGCCGTCGACGACCAGGTTGTCCGCCCCGGCCACGGCCACCGCTCCGGTGAGCCGTCCCTGCTCGGCCTGGCCGTCGAGCCAGTCGGCGTAACCACGGAGCAGCCGGCGCAGCAGTGCCGTGTCGCGCCGCAGGCATCCGTCGAGCAGCAGGCTGCGCAGCAGACGCCCGTCCGGCACCGGTCCGTCGGGGGCGGCCGGGTCGCGGTGGGCGGCCGCACGACCGGCGTACGGTGCGTCGGCCGACGCGGCGGGCACGGTGACGCCGGTCCGGTGCCAGTGCCACCCCTGCGGCCCGTCCCGCACCTCGACCACCGTGCCGCCCGCCGTCGCGTCGGCGACGAGCGCCACCGGCAGCCGGTCGGATCCGCCGACCCCGGGCGGCGGGTCCTGCGGCCGGTCGAGTCGCGGCAGCGGGTCACCGGCGTCGTCGGCGGCGCCGCCCGGCTCGGCGGCCGGCCGGCGGGCGAGCACCAGCCAGGACGGGGCCAGGTCGGCGGCGCGACCGGCGTGCAGGGCGTCCACGGCCAGCCGGGCCGGGTCGGCGAGGACGAAGCGGCCGGTGTACCCGTCGGTGCAGGCGGCGTGCAGCACCGCGTCGAACAGCCCGCTCGTGGTGCGCCGGGCCAGCTCGTCGACAGCCAGCAGCGCGGTGGTCAGGTCGGGCCGCGGATACCCGGCGTAGCAGGCGCCGGCGTGCATCCCGGCGGCGGTCAGTCGCTCGCGTACCTGCGCCAGGTTGGCGGGACGGGCGGTGTCGAGCACACCTCCGACGGTCCACTCGGCGTCGCCCCGGCCGGCGTACCAGCTCTCGGCGGCGACCAGCCGGTGCACGCCGAGCGGGTTGTCCAGCCGTAGCAGCAGGTCACCGCCGGGGCGGACGGCCGCCACCAGGCGGGCCAGCAACGCGTCCCAGCCGAGCGGCTCACCTTCGACCGACTCGACCGCGTCCAGCCCGGCACCGGCGATCACCACGTCGTACTCCTCGCCGGCGGGCAGGCCCCGCGGGCCGGTCACCAGGACCCGGTCCACCCGTCCGGCGACCGCTGTCGCATCCGGGTAGCCGCGCAGCAGGCAGGTGAGCCGGGTGTGGGCCAGCGCGTCGAGCAGCGCCGGACCGTGCGGTCCGGCCAGCAGCACCCGGGCGCCGGCCGGCACCAGGCGGGCGACCAACGCGGCGAGGGGGCCGTCGTCGGCCGGGTCCGTCCGGTCGGACCAGGCGAGCATCTCGCCGCCGGGCAGCGTCACCGCTGACGCCGTCTCGGTTGTCACGTCGTCTCCTCCTGCGGGTACGCCCACCCCAGCAGCTCCCGTAACGAGGTGGGCGGGTGGCGGTGGTCGGTGCCCAGTTCGGCGTGGGCGATCTCGACGGCGGTCGGCAGGTGCACCTGCTCGCCGTGCAGTTGTGGCCACTGCCGGCGGATCCGGGCGGTGCCGCCGAAGGTCGGGTCCTCGTCGGCCAGCACCATCGGGTCGCCGTACACCGCCGGCTCACAACCGGCCGCGATGCCGTAGAAGATGGCGCTGGTCAGCCGGTTGGAGGCGACCCGGCGGTGCCGGCGCAACTCGGCGAGCTGGCGGTCCAGGAACTGTGGGTCGGTGTCCTTCCACCAGTGTCCCCGGTAGCCGTGGCAGATCACCCGGAAGCCGGCGTTCTCGTAGAGCCGGCGTACCCGCCGCATCCGGTGCTCGTGCCAGTACAGGCAGACGGTCACCGGGCCGGGTTCGGTGTCCCGGATGCGGGCGATCAGTTCCTTGTGGTCACCCTTGACGTGCTGGCCCTCCCAGCCGTGGAACGGGTACCAGATGGTGCCCTCCCGCTGCGGCGGGGACTCCTCCTCCGGCCGCATGGCCAGCAGGTAGACGAACGGGGCCCCGATCACCGTGACGTTGCGCCGGCCGACCGACCAGGCCCGCCGCCGAGTCTGCTCCGACCAGAGCAGACTCGGTGTGCGTTCGGCGTACGGGTGACCGGGGGCGAGGCCGTCGCCGATGTTCCAGCCGTGCTGGACGTACCCGTTGATCCGGGGTGGATGGCCGTCACCCAGCCCGGCGTAGCGGGCCAGCACGTGGGCGTGACCGTAGAAGTGGTTGGCGTGGTGCATCGGGCTTTCCTTCAGGCGGCGGGCCGGAGCGAGGTGCCGCGCAGGGCCGCGGCCAACGCGTCGATGACGCGCTCCTGGTCGGCGTCGCGTAGCCCAGGGTAGAGCGGCAGCGACAACTGCTGGGCGTAGAAGGCCTCCGCCACGGGGCAACTGCCGCGCCGGTAGCCGAGATCGGCGAAGACCGGATGCCAGTGCGCGGGGATGTAGTTCACCTGCACGCCGATGCCGGCGGCGCGCATCCGTTCGTAGATCTCGCGGCGGCGGCCGTCGAGCACCCGGATCGGGTACAGGTGCCAGGCCGGTGCCGCCCAGTCGCGTCGGCCGGGGATGAGCACGCCGGGCAGTTCCGCGAGCGCCTCGTCGTAGCGGGCCACCAGTTCGGCGCGGCGGGCGAGGAAGGCGTCCAGGCGGCGCAACTGACTGCGGCCGAGCGCGCACAACACGTCCGGCAGCCGGTAGTTCAGGCCGAACTCGTGCACCTCCTGGTGCCAGCCGCCCTCGTCCGGCCACCGCAGTTCGTCCGGTTCCCGGACCAGCCCGATGTTGCGGAACCGGCGGGCCCGCTTGAGCAGTCCCGGATCGGTGGTGGCGACCGCGCCGCCCTCGGCGGTGGTCAGGTTCTTGGTCGGGAAGAACGAGAACGTGGTCAGGTCGGCAAGCGACCCCACCGGCCGGCCCCGGTAGGTGGCACCGATCGAGTGGGCCGCGTCGGCGAGCAGCAGCGCGTCGCCGCCGTCGAGCGCGGTCCGCAGCGCGTCGTAGTCGGCCGGGTGACCGGCGTAGTCCACCGCGGCGACGACCTTCGTCCGCTCGGTGGTCGCCGCGGCCACCGCCGCCGGATCCAGGGTGAACGTCTCCTCCTCCACGTCGGCGAAGACGACCCGGGCACCGAGGGCGACCGCGCTGCTGGCGGTGGCCACGAACGTCATCGGCGGCACGACCACCTCGTCGCCGGGGCCGACACCGGCCGCCGCGTAGGCCACGTGCAGCGCGGCGGTGCCGTTGGAGACCGTCGCCACCCCGGCGCCACCGGCCCACGCCGAGATGTCCGCCTCGAAGGCGGCCACCTCCGGGCCGGTGGTGAGCCAGTCGCTGCGCAGGGCGGCGACCACGGCGGCCACGTCGTCGTCGGTCACCGACTGGCGTCCGTACGGCAGGAAGGAGGAACTCATGACGGCACTCCGCTGCGCTGCGTGCCGCCATGAGGCACGGAGCCGCTGAGCCTGATGATTCGCTCGCGGTGCTCGCTCATGCCGTGATGCCGAGCATCTCACGCAGCTGGGGCACGGTGAGCCACTCGTCGTTGGTGTCCGACTGGTACGCGAAGCCGTCCGCCACCGGCTCGCAGCCGACGGGCGGCTGGTAGCCCCAGGTGGCGATGGTCGGCTGCACGATGAACCGGTCCTTGGCGATCAGCGTCCGCCGGCTGTCGTCCGGGGCGATCATCTCCTCGTGCAGCTTCTCGCCGGGCCGGATGCCGATCTCGTGGGTGGTGGCGTCCGGGGCGACCGCCTCGACCAGGTCGAGGATGCGCATGCTGGGGATGCGGGGGACGAACAGCTCGCCGCCCTGCATCTGGTCGAACGAGTCGATGACGAACTGCACGGCCTGGTCCAGGGTGATCCAGAAGCGGGTCATCCGCTTGTCGGTGATCGGCAGGCTCCTGCCCTCGGCGGCGAGCCGGCGGAACAGCGGGACCACCGAGCCCCGGCTGCCGACCACGTTGCCGTAGCGCACCACGGCGAAGCGGGTCGGGTGCTGCGCCGCGTAGTGGTTGGCGGAGATGAACAGCTTGTCGCCGACCAGCTTGGTCGCGCCGTACAGGTTGATCGGGCTGGACGCCTTGTCGGTGGATAGCGCCACCACCTTCTGCACGCCGGCCTCGATCGCCGCGTCGACGACGTGCTGCGAACCGGTGATGTTGGTGGCGATGAACTCCGACGGGTTGTACTCCGCGGTGTCGACCTGCTTGAGGGCGGCGGCGTGCACGACGTGATCCACGCCGTGCATGGCCCGGGTCAGCCGGTGCCGGTCGCGGATGTCGCCGATGAACCAGCGCAGCCGAGGGTCGTCGCCGAGCTGCTGACGCAGCTCGTACTGCTTGAGTTCGTCACGGGAGAAGACCACCACCCGGGCCGGATCGGTATCGGCGAGGAGGTGCCGCAGGAAGGTCCTGCCGAAGGAACCCGTTCCCCCGGTGACGAGGATGGACGATCCGTTCAGCTCGCTCAACTTGGTGCTCCCGTGTGTGTCGGATTCGCGGTCGGCCTGGGCCGGCCGGGTGGGAACGCTAGACGCGGCGGGTTAACGGGCCCGAGCCCTGCGGTTAACCACGTGTCGTACGGCGGTGAATGGCCGGCACCCGGTTGGCGAACACCCGCGGTCGTCGCGGCGTGCCCACCGACCTGCGTCGACCTGGGCACTAGGGTCTCCACCCGACCGGGATCCAAGGTGCGTGCGGACGGCCGCCGTCGGTCCGGACGTGTCGTGGGAGGAACGATGAGCGTCGAGGTCGAGGCGACCCGGGCCGAGCACGCGGACGCGACGGTGGCCCCGCGTGGGTGGGTGCCGCGGCGTCGCCGTCGCTGGTTGCTGCCCCTGCTGCTGGTCGGCGGCTGGCTACTGGCGACCGCCTGGCGGATCTGGTTGGCCCGTCACGCCAGCATGCCGTTCGCGCACACCGACGAGGACAGCTACCTCAACACCGCACGCGCCCTGGCCGGCGGTCCCGGGGGGTTCAGCAGTGAGAACGAGACCCTCCGGCGGATCGGCTACCCGCTGCTGATCGCGCCGGCCTTCCTCCTGGACCGGGAGTTCCTCGACACCTACCTGCTGGTACGGGTGATCAACGCGGCGCTCAACGCGACGATCCTGCCGCTGGCGTACCTGGTCGGTCGCCGGCTGTTGGGGCTGCGATCCGGTGCGGCGCTGGCGGCGGCGGTCGGTGCGGTGACCCTGCCGGCGGTGGCCTTCCACCCCACGGTGGCGATGACCGACGCGGTGTTCGGGCCGCTGCTGCTGGCCTGGCTGCTCGCCGTGCACCGGCTGGTCGACCGGCCCGGGCCGGTCGCCGCGGCGGTGTGCGGTGCCCTGGCGGGCGCGGCTCACCTGGTGCACTCGCGCGGCGTGGTGATCGTCGCCGGATTCGCGCTGCTGGTCCTGGCACTTCTCGTCCGCCGTCGGCTGGACCCGGCGGTGCTGCTGGCGGCGGTGCTGCCGGTCGCGGTGGCGGCGCTGGGCAACGAGGCGGGGGTACGGCTGCTCGGCGACACGGTGCGCCTGCTCGGCGAGCCGGCCGGTGGCAACGCCGTGCGGGCGCTCACCTCGGTCCGCGGACTGTCGCAGGTGCTGGCGTCGGTCGGTACGCAGCTGTGGTACCTGACGGTGGTCACCTTCGGGCTGGCCGGGCTGGCCGGTGCCGAGGCGGTGACCAGGGTGTGCCGCCGGGGTGGTGCCGCCGCCAGGTGGACGTTCGGGATGGCCCTGCTGACCTCGGTGGGCGTCGCCGTCGGCGCGGAGGTCGTCCTGGCCGGTGTGCCGGACCGGGTGCCGGACGCCATCTACGCCCGCTACGTGCAGGTGTTCGCCCCGTTCTGGCTGCTGGTCGGCGTCGGGCTGCTGTTCGGCACGGCGTACCGTCCGCTGCTGCGCCGGCTCGGGGTCACCGTGCTGCTGCTCGCGGTGGGCGGGGCACTGATCCGGCTGCGCCTGGACCACGCCGAGGCCGAGGGCGCGCGGCTGCGCTGGGGTGGGTTCAGCGCGCCGGACCTGATGGCCCTGACCGACGGGTGGCGACAGATGCGGCCCGTGGTCGGCTCCGCGATCGGGATCGCCGGCTGCCTGCTGCTGGTGCTCGTGCTGGCGATCCGTCGTCCGGCCGCGCGCACCAGCCTGCTGGCGGTCGTGCTCGCGGCGCTGGTCGTGGTCAACGTGGCGACCATGCAGGTGATCGCGCAGCGGTTGATCCGCCCGCTGGCGACCACCGGTACGCCCGTGCCCGGCGTGACCGGGCTGGGGGTCCGGGCACCGGACCGGGTCGCCGCCTCCACCGGCGTGCCCTACCAGCTCCGGTTCAACCTCAGCCACCAGGTCACCTGGACCGAGGTGCCGTGGTTCCGCGACCGGCCGCCGGCCGACGCGGAGGTGGTCTTCGCCCGCTGGGCGCCCGACGAGCCCGACGACTGGGACGGCGCGCGGTACGGCTTCGTCCGGTTGGGCGGCGACCCGCAGCGGAAGTGGGCCGGATGGCGACGCCGGTGACATTCGCGCCGGGCCGGCCAACGTAACCCGTCAGTCACGTGAACAATGCGTGGACAGAATGCCAAGAATCAGCGAACGCGACGGTTGGCGCGCTCCAGGGAAATGGGGATGACGGTGATTTCCCGGCCGTCGTGCGTCTCCTGGCGACCGGGCCCCTCCACAAAACGGAACCGACGGTTCATCTGCCGTACCGCCGTGTTGTGGGCGAGCACCTCACCGTCGAGCCGGTCCAGTGCCAGCACGTCGAAGGCGTGGTCGACCGCCTCCCGCATCACCTCCAGCCAGGCGGGCAGCGTGTCACCCCGCTCGGCCAGCCCCTCGGCGTCCAGGTAGAACCCCCACCCGCCGGTACGCGGGCCGGACAACCGCAGGTCGAAGTAGCTGACCGCGCCGCTGGGCACGCCGTCGCGCAGGTACGTCAGCACCCGGCGGGAGGGGTCCTGACGGACCGCCGACCACCACCGTCGGTGCTCCTCGACGGTGATGACGTGACTGGTCTTGCTGACCTGTCGGTTGATTTCCTGATTGCGCCAGGACAACATCAGGTTAACGTCGTCCTCGGTGGCGTCACGCAACACGTACCGCTCGCTTTCCGCTCCGTTCACCTGGTCACCGGGCACCCTAATCACGATTCACCTGGCTGTACACTCCGCCGCATGAAGGAATTGAGTCGGGCGCAGATTCGCGACCTCATGGGCGAGGTTCTCAAGAACCAGGGCAAGGCGTTGCCCGCCGACGACGCCGCCGATCTGCGCGAGGTTGGTTTCCGGTCACTGGACTTCTCCGAGTTGGCGCTGCGGGTCGAGGACGCCACGGGGGAGGAGCTGAACTTCGACGCTCCCGGGCTGCGCCGGATCGCCACCGTCGGCGACGTGCTGGACTTCCTCGTCGAGTTGCAGCGGCAGTGAGCGTCGAGACCGCCCCGCAGGCCCCCGTCCGTCCGGCGGGGGCGGACAACCGGATCGTCGTCGACGGTGCCACGCTGACCTGGCGCGACCTGCCGGAGCTGACTCTCCCGGAGCCCGTCGCCGCGCTGGCCCACTCGGCCCGGTACGCGCTCGCCGCCGCCCGGCACCACGCCGTGCACGGCACCGAGTTGCTGCTCAGCACCGCCAGCCGGGTCGACGCGGCGATGCGCGCGGAGCTGCGGGACGCCGGGTTCGCGGTCACCGAGCTGGACGCCCCCACGGCCGGGGACCCGACGGCGCCCGCGGCGCGGACCGCCGAGCCCGGCCGGCTGTGGCTGCTGACCTCCGGCTCCACCGGTCGTCCCAAGCGGGTCGGGCACACCCTCGAATCACTCACCACCGTGCGGGGGCAGCAGCCGGCGCGGACCTGGCTCTGCCCGTACGCCCCCGGCACGTACGCCTGGTGGCAGGTGGTCACGTTGTCGCTGACCCAGCCGGGGCAGCACCTGGTGGTGGTGGAACCTGATCAGCTCGACGACTGGCCGGCACTGGCGGCCGAGCACCGTGTGGACGCCGCCTCCGGCACCCCCACCTTCTGGCGGCGGGCCCTGCACCGCGACCCGGCCGGGCTGGCCCGGGTGCCGCTGCGGCAGCTGACCCTCGGCGGCGAACCGGTCGACCAGACCATCCTGGACCGGCTGCGGGAGGTGTTCCCGGCGGCCCGGATCTCCTGGATCTACGCCTCCTCCGAGGTCGGCGCGGCCATCGTGGTGCACGACGGGAGGGCGGGGTTCCCGGTGGACTGGCTGGACCGGGCGGCTGCGGGCCGTCCCACGGTCGGGGTGCGTGACGGGGAACTGGTGATCACCTCGCCGTACCACGGTGCCGGACTGGACGGTCCGGTTCGCACCGGCGACCGGGCGCAGGTGAGCGGTGACCGGGTGCTGATCACCGGTCGGCTCGACGCGGACGAGATCAACGTCGGTGGCAGCAAGGTCTCCGCCGGTGTGGTCCGTGACGTGCTGACCGCGCATCCGCGGGTGGCCTGGGCCCGGGTCACCGGTCGGCGGGCCCCGCTGCTCGGCCACATGGTCGTCGCCGAGGTGGTACCGACCGCGGCGGCCGGCTCCGCCCGGCCGGCCGACGGCACCGGCCCGGCCGATCGGCAGCCGGTGCCCGCCGAGGCGACGTTGGACGAGGCGACGCTGGTGCGCTGGTGCGCCGACCGGCTGCCCGAGTACGCGGTCCCGCGGCGGATCCGCGTGCTGACCGAGATTCCCGTCAAGGAGACCCTGAAGAGCGATGTCTGACCCCACCATCCCCACCCCCGTACCGCCCAGCTCCGTGGTGCTGGTCTCCGGCGGATCCCGCGGCCTCGGCCTCGCCATCGCCACCGACCTGCTCGATTCGGGCCTGAAGGTGGCGGCCTTCGCCCGTACCGTCACACCCGAGTTGGCCAAGCTCGCCGACGCCCACCCCGAGCGGACCCACGTCGGCTCGGTCGACGTGACCGACCTCGCCGCCGCGCAGGCGTTCGTCCGCTCGGCCGAGGAGCGGCTCGGCCCGATCGACGGCCTGGTGAACAACGCGGCCGTCGGGCAGGACTCGCTGCACGTACACACCGCCACCGCCGACATCGGCCGGATCATCGAGACCAACCTGACCGCACCGTTGCAGCTCACCCGGCTGGCCGTGCGGCGGATGCTGGCCCAGGGGCGGCGTGGGCGGATCGTCAACATCACCTCGATCTGCGCGCAGCGCGGCTTCCCTGGTCTGGTGGCGTACTCCGCCACCAAGGGCGGGATGGACGCGGCGACCCGCTCGCTGGCCCGGGAACTGGGCGGGCGGGTGCTGGTCAACGCGGTCGCCCCGGGCTTCTTCGCCTCGGAGATGTCGGCGGTGCTCGGCCAGACCCAACTCGACCAGATCGTGCGTCGTACGCCGACCGGTCAGCTGACCGAGCCTGAGGAGGTGGTGCCGGTGGTGCGGCTGCTGCTGCGCGACCAGACGACCATCAACGGCCAGGTCATCGTGGTCGACGGTGCCGCCTCGATCTGACCTGCCGCACCCGTTGTCCCGCGCCGGGGCTCGCGCCGGACCACGGGTGGCCGGCCGGGGAGCCCCCCCCCCCACGC
>NZ_JBAGKI010000104.1:0-11455 GCF_036689795.1 Micromonospora palythoicola
GGGGGGCGGCCCCCGCTCGGGGGTGCCCCGCCCCCCACCCGGGGTCCCCCCCCACCCCCGGCCACGGGGCCGCGGGGCGCCTGGTCCGCATTCCTTGGGTGGGACCTGGGGAGGAACGACCACACCGATGAGGTTGGACCGGAGACGCCCCGCGGAGCTTTATCACGTTGTTACCTGACGTTATCGCGGAAGCCGGTGCTTCACGGGGCAAATCCCGGAATTACCGACAATTTCCCTGTCGAGCTCCGGTCGGGTCGCCGTGACCGGAGGATCCATTGGTATCAACGACTACCGTCGGTGCCGGTGACGCGGCCGGACAGCGGGCATCGCCCCGGCCGTCCGAGGCGGGACGTAGGCTCGCCTGCATGCGTATCGGAGCCCACGTCGATCCGGCCGACCCGCTGGCGGAGGCGACCGCCCGAGCGGCAGACGCCGTGCAGTTCTTTCTCTCCGACCCCCAGGGCTGGAAGTCGCCGCAGCCCCGCGCCGACGCCGCGGCGCTGAGCGGTGCCGACGTCGACGTCTACGTGCACGCGCCGTACGTCATCAACGTCGCCACCGGAAACAACCGGATCCGGATCCCCAGTCGCAAACTGCTGCTCGCGCATGCGAAGGCGGCCTCGGCCATCGGCGCCAGAGGCCTGATCGTGCACGGCGGGCACGTGAACGCCGGTGACGACCCGGCGACCGGGTTCGACAACTGGCGCAAGGCCCTGGCGTACGCGGCCGAGTCGGGCGGCTTCGGGGTTCCGGTGCTGATCGAGAACACCGCAGGTGGTGAGAACGCGTGTGCGCGGCGGCTGGACGCGCTCGCCCGGCTCTGGGACACCATCGGTGACCAGGATGTCGGCTTCTGCCTGGACACCTGCCACGCGCATGCCGGCGGGGAGGAACTGCTCGGTCTGGTCGACCGGGTGAAGGCGATCACCGGTCGGATCGACCTCGTGCACGCCAACAACTCGAAGGACGGGTTCGGGTCGGGGCGGGATCGCCACGACAACCTGTCCAGCGGGACCATCGACCCGGATCTCCTGGTCGCGGTGATCCGCGCGGCGGGTGCGCCGGTCATCGTCGAGACACCCGGCGGGGTCGAGGGTCAGGGCAGTGACATCGCATTCCTGCGCGGGCAGCTGGACGGGAAGACCGGAGCACGATGACCACGGACCAGTCCGCCTCCGGTGGCCCCAGGCCGACCTCGCAAGACGCTCGGACCACCGGGGGTTCGGCGTCCGGCGGCACCGACCCGCAGAGCCGCCGCGACCCCAACGGTGTCCCGGCGAGCGCCTTCAACGACGCCGACCAGGGCAAGCCCACCGGCAACGGTCCGGCCGACGCGACTCGCGCGACGCGCAAGCGCACCAGCGCCGACGATGCGCCGGGCAAGAGGGCGGGAACCTCAGCGGACACGGCCGCCGGCAGGACCGCTGCTGGCAAGAAGGCCAGCGCGGGCAACGGCAGCGACCGGGACAAGGCCGCCACCGGGAAGGCCCCGGCAGCCGGCAAGACTGCCAACCAGAGTGAGGTTGCCGCAGGCAAGACCACTGCCGCCGGCAAGGTTGTCGACCAGGACGAGGCTGCCCTGGGCAAGACCGCAGACCAGGGCAAGGCCAACGTGGACACGGCCGACGCCAAGAGCAGGGCCGGCGATCAGGACGGGCCTGGGAAGAAGGACGACGCCGGGGAGAAGGACGAGGGCGGGGAGAAGGACGAGGGCGGCAAGACGGCGGGCGGCGACGGCGCGGACGACGGGGGCAAGTCCGACGGCAAGCCGGCCGAGGGTGGGAGCAAGCCCGACGGCGCCCCGGCGGAGGGCGAGAGCAAGCCGGACCCGTGGGCCGCTTTCGGGCCGGCCCCCGAGCCGGTACCCACCTGGTACGGGCGGCTGGGCCGGCGGGTCGGTCGGCTGCTGATCCACGAATGGACGCTGGCCGCCGTCGCGTCGCTGGCGCTGGCCGTGCTGATGACCTGGCCGACCCTGCGCTACCCGGCACACACGCTGCCGCAGGATTACTGGGATCCGAGCCTCCAGGCCTGGCAGATGGCCTGGTCCGGGCATATCCTGCTGACCGAACCGGCCCAGCTCTGGCACGCCAACGCGTTCTTCCCGGAGCGGTGGACTTTCGCCTTCTCGGACACCCTGCTCGGGTACGCGCCGGCCGGCATGATCGGCACCGGTCCCGAGGCCGCCCTCGTTCGCTACAACATCATGTTCGTGCTGGCGCACGCTCTCGCCACCTTCGGCGCTTACGTGCTGGCCCGGCAGCTCGGCGCGAGCCGGACGGGTTCCGCCGTGGCCGGTGCCGCCTACACCTACGCGCCGTGGCTGCTGGCCCAGGCCGGCCACCTGCACGTGGTCTCCAACGGCGGCATTCCGCTGGCGCTGGCCATGCTGGCCCGGGGGCACGGCTGGTCGCTGCGGCACGGCTACCGGCCGGAGCGCCGGCACGAGGGCTGGGTGTACGCCGGCTGGCTGGTGGCCGCCTGGCAGCTCAGTCTCGGGTTCGGGATCGGTCTGCCGTTCGCGTACGTGCTCGCCGGCGTCGTCCTGGTGGCCGCCGTCATCTGGTACGCGAAGCGGATCTTCTGGCGACTCAAGCGCCCCTTCGGCCAGCGGCTGTTCGTCGCCGATCTGATCGGCGGGCTGATCTTCGCCGGGGTGGGCGTCCTGATGGCCATCCCGTACTTCACCGTCGCGCAGTTGCACCCGAACGCGGAGCGGACGATCGACGACATCGCCGTCTTCTCGCCGCCCGCGACCGGTTTCGTCACCGCCCCGGCCGAGTCCCGCCTCTGGGGCGGCCTGCACGAAGGTGCCCGGTCGCTGCTGTCGTGGCATCCGGAGATGACGTTGCTGCCCGGCTTCGTGCTGTACGCGCTCGCCCTCGGCGGGCTGTTCTTCTCCGTCTGGAAGGTCCGCCAACGACTCCTGCTGCTCGCCGGGGTGCTGGTCGCGATGGCCCTGTCGATGGGCACCGAGCTGTTCGACGGTCGCTTCACCTACGTGCCACTCTTCGACCACCTGCCCGGCTGGAGCGGCATCCGGACCCCGGGCAGGTTGATGCTGTGGGCCACGTTGCTGCTCGGGCTGCTCGCTGCGGGGGCGGTAAGCGCGTTCGCCGTGCGGGTCCGGGAGATCTCCGCCGAGCGGATTCCCTCCTGGCCGAGCCCCTGGCTGCGTCTGGCGACCCTGGTGCCGCTGCTGCTGGTGATCGCAGAGGGCACCAACACCACCCCTCATCCGGTGGTGCCGGCGCAGCCGGCGGCGATGCGTTCGGTCGACGGCCCACTGCTCGTCCTGCCCAGCGGGCAGAACCACGACCAGCCGGTGATGCTGTGGTCGACCACCCGGTTCCAGGACATCGTCAACGGGGGCAGCGGTTTCACCCCACGCCAACTGGACGACGTACGCCGGGTCGCCATGACGTTCCCCGACCAGACCAGCGTCGACTACCTGCGCACGCTGGGCGTGCACAACGTCCTGGTGCTGCGCGACAAGATCGCCGGCACCCCGTGGGAGGTGAGCGTCGACGCACCGGTCGACGGGCTGGGCATCACCCGAGAGGAGATCGGCGACGTCGTCGTCTTCCGTCTCTGAGCGCGCGTCGGCTCACGTGGTGGTGGCCACCGGCGTCGGGCTCGGCTCGTCGGTCGACCGGCGGCTTCGCCATCGGTCCAGCCAGGAGGCGTCGGGGGTGCCGTCGAGCAGGCCGCCGTCCGGGTCGTCGGCGTAGGTGCGGCGTACCGCGTCCTGCTCCGGGTGAAGGATCTCGCGTACGACCAGGACGACCAGGGCGACCACGGCGGCCAGGCGCAGGCTCGCGGCGAACACGAAGACGCCCTCCGGGAAGACCGGCGTGCCGGTTGACGCGCCGAGCAGTTGGCCGTAGAAGGCGATGAAGTAGCAGACCTCGGCGGCCTGCCAGACGAGGAACGCTCCCCACCGGGGCCGGGCGAGCACCACGAGCGGCAGCAGCCAGAGCACGAACTGCTGCGACCAGACCTTGCTGAAGATCAGGAAGGCGGCAACCACCAGGAAGGCGAGCTGGGCGAGTCGGGGGCGGCGCGGTGCCAGCAACGCCAGTGCGCCGATGCCGAGGCAGGCCAGCCCGAACAGGGCGTACGACAGGTAGTTGAGCGTCGGAATGTTGGCGTCGAGCCACTGGAAGGGTCCGACGCTGGCCGGGTCGCCGAACTTCCCGTCCAGGTAGCGACCGATGTACCAGAACGTGCCCCAGTCGATCGGGCGGGTGGTGTTCAGCTCGAAGAATCGGTCCCAGTTGTCCCGGTACGGGATCGCCGCCGGCAGGTTCACCAGTACCACCGTCACCGCCGCCGTGCCGATGGACAGCAGCGCGGCCCGGATCCGGTTGGCACGTAACGCGAGCACCAGGATGGGCCCGAGGATGAACAGCGGCCACATCTTCGCCGCACCACCGAGCCCGAGCAACACTCCGGAGAGCGCCACCAGGCGCGTGCCCTTCGGGCCCGGTCCGGAGCGTGCCCAGGCCAGCAGGCCCAACGCGGCGAGCCCGATGGCGAGCAGATCCCAGTTGACGGTGGCGGTGAGCAGCAGCGCCGGAGCGAGCGCGAAGAGCGCGGCGTCCCACGGGCGCCGACGGCGCAGCGCCAGGATCACCGCCACGGTGACCACCGCCAGCGCACCGAGCACGAGTGCGTTGAGGTTGTAGAACCACTGACCCTGGTTCATGTCGGGGTTGCCGTCGCCGGCCGAGTGGACCGGCAACCCGAGCGCCCCCATGAAGTACCCGGTCAGCACCGGATACTCGACCGGGTGGTCCCGGTAGGGCACCGCCCCCTCGTTGAGGCGCTCGGCGTAGTAGAGCGCGAGCACGTCGGTGTAGCAGAAGCGGGTGTACTGCTCGTTGTTCACCCACGCGCCGTCCTGGCAGGGCGACTTCTGCACCCAGTGCAGGGCCAACGTGAGGCAGGTCAGCGCCAGGACGATCCGTACCGCGGTCCAGAACCGGTTCTCCGCGCCGACGGGCCGGTCGCGGGCGACCGCGTGGTCGCCGAGCGGACCGCCGATCAGACCGGAAAGCCCCCGGACGAAGCCGTCGGAGCGGGACGGGTGATCGGGGGCACCCGATCCATCGATGCCTGGCGTCGACTTCGTGCTCATGACCGTGCATCCTGCCGTATCCCTTGGGCGGGCAGAAGCCGAAACCCGCCGCTACCCACAGACCGGTTGATCCTCGGTGCCTTCGCGGGGTCGACAGCGGAACGCGTACGCATCGCCGAAGCACGCCGAACCTGGTGCCCCCCGCACGCGCGGCAGGTGCCCTACGATCTTCACATCGACCCGACACGATAGGTGTCGGGCCGGTGTCCGTCGTCGTGGCCACGGCACAGGCACGTCATTCGGATCGGCAATGACTACGGCCCGGGCGATCAGCCGGGCGCAAACGGGGATCTCATCGTCGCATCGGGCGACTGCCGTGCCAATCGCACGCTGGTCGCAGACCTGCCAGCCCAGCACCATGCGGTGTTCCTTCATCGACGTCCAGACGCCGTACACGGCCACCTACGTCGAGCTGCGCTACAGCCCGTTCTGCCGGACCGCCTGGGCCCGGCAGACCGGCAGCTTCGGTTGGCTTTCGGGAGTGCTGGTGCAGAGCTACAACACCAACGGCACCCTGCGGATGACGGTCGACGACAGGAACTCGTCGGGCACCTGGTCATGATGGTGAACGACAAGGGTCTGACCGCTCGCGCCTGCTTCTACCAGTACGACAGCGAGTGGGACTACGAAGCCGGGAACCGTCGAATCCCGTACTGCACCGCGCGGTACTAGCCGACCGGTTCCAGCATGACAACCGCGCCGCGGGTGGCCGGAGAACTGTCTCCGGCCGCCCGCGGTGTCAGCGGGAGCTACTCCCGACTCGTCGTTCCGGGCGGTAGCAGGCCGCCGCCCCCACCACCCGGCCCGCCCGGCCCCTGATCACGATCGGGTGGGGTGATCGGGTTGTTTCCACCGTTGTTGCCGCCGTTGTTACCGCCGTTGTTGCCACCGCCGAGTTGGCAGAGAAGGTCGATAGGGTTGCAGTCCTGCTGGTTACCACCCGGCGGAGGCGGCGGAGGCGGCGGCTCCTCACCGTTACCGGCATCCTCGTCGCCAAGTCCGGTCACGTCCGGCAGGTCGGACGGGTCGTAACCCTTCAGCGCCTCTTCCATGAACTGCTTCCACAGCTGCGCCGGCAGGGTGCCACCGCCGATGTTGCTACCGCCCCGGTCGACGATGGCCCGCTTCTTCGTGTCGTGGCTACCGATCCAGACCGCGGTGGCGACGTTCTTGTCGTAGCCGACCATCCAGGCGTCCTGGTTCTTGTCGGTGTTGTTGAGCTCCCAGGTGCCGGTCTTGCCGGCGACCTCGCGGTTAGCCACGCTGGCGTTGTTCTTGCCCGGGATCTCCTTGAGCACCGCGGTGACCTCGTCGGCCACCTCCGGCTTGATCACCTGCTTGGGCGCGAGCTTCTCGCCCGTGCCGCGCACCTTGTCCCACTTGCCGGTTGCCTTGTTCTGCTTCTCCACCATCCGGACGAAGTGCGCCTTGTTGTACTTGCCACTGTTGGCCAGGGTCGCGAGGCCGTTGGCGTGGTCAAGCACAGTGATCGGGTACTGGCCGTAGGCGGCCACCCGGTCGAAGTACTTGGGCGCGAGCTCATCCGGCTTGTTCTTGATCAGGTCGTGCGCCCGCTGCTTGTCGTCCCACATGGTGCGGATGCCGGCCCGACGGGCCATGTCGATGACCTTGTCCGTGCCAATCTGCTCCGCGATGTGGAAGAACGGCACGTTGTACGACAGCACAGTCGTCTGCTGCAGGGTGCAGGACTTGTTACAGCTCTGCCGCACGTCGCGGTTGGCGTTCACGATCGGCTTCTCGAAGCCGTCCGGCTTGAACGGGGTGGCGTCCCAGCGGGACTTGACCGAGATGCCGGCGTCGATGGCCGCAGCGAGTGTGTAGACCTTGAACGACGATCCCGGCGGATGGCCACCGACGAGCTTGCCGTTCTGGTCGGTGTTGAGACCCGCGTAGTCGAAATTCGCGCCACTGTTACCGCCGTAGTAGGCCAGCACGCGTCCGGTCTTCACGTCAACCGACACCACCGCTGGCATCAGGTTCTTCGGCTGGTTCGCCAGGAACGTGCCCTTGCGACCGACCTGGGCGATGGACTCCAGCGCCTTCTGCATCTTCGGGTCGATGGTGGTCGTGATCCGGTAGCCACCCTCACGCAGTTCGTCGACGCAGCTGGGCTTGCCCTCGGCACCGTAGTTGGTGCACAGGCCCCACTCCTCCATCTCCTGCCGCACATAGTTGATCACGTTGCCGCGTGGGGAGGCGACGCCGAAGCCGTTGCTCTCCTTCGGCTTCTGGACCTTCGGGTACTCGGTCGGTCGCTCCGGCTTGCCCGGGGCGTTCAGCCAGCCCTCCTCGACCATCCCGTTGATGACGTACTCCCACCGGGACTTCGCGTCGACCTCGTTCGTCTCCGGGTCGAAACCCTTGTGCGTGGCGCTGGCGACCGGCTGCTTGATCAGCGCGGCGAGCACCGCGCCCTGGGCCACCGTCAGCTTCTTCGCACTGGTGTTGAAGTACGTCTGGGCCGCCGCCTCGATGCCGTACGCACCACGACCGAAGTAGATCACGTTGAGGTAGTTCTCCATGATCTCGTCTTTGGTGTAGTTGTCGTTCAGCTTGGAGGCGAGGATCGCCTCCTTCACCTTCCGCGCGTAGCTGTCGTCCTGGAGGTTCTCGTAGGCGTTGCGGGCGTACTGCTGGGTGATGGTCGAGGCACCCTGCTTGTCGCCACCGGAGAGGTTGTTCCAGGCGGCCCGGGCGATGCCCTTGTAGTCGACGCCCGAGTGCCGGTAGAAGTTGCGGTCCTCGGCGGCGGCCACGGCGTCGCGCACATGCTGGGGGATGCTGTCGATGGTGACGAAGGTGCGGTTCTCGTTGCCGAGCCTGGCAACCAGCGTCTTGCCGTCCTTGGCGTAGACGGTGGTGGACAGCGGCAGCGGGATCTCCTTGGGCAGCACCACGTTGGTCGAGTAGTAGGTGAACCCGACCACGCCGATGCCGGCCAGCATGATGAACACCGCGAAGCCGGCGATCAGCATGTTCATCCGCTTGCGCTTGCGGGCGCGGGCCGCCGCACCCGGGTCACGGCCACCGCGGCCGGGCCCGGTCGGTCCACCCGGTCCGCCGGGGCCACCCGGTCCGCCAGGGCCGCCGACGCTCGCCCGCGCCACCGCGGCCCGGCCACCGACGCCATTCACGGAGGCCGACCCGACGCTCGCCCGACCGGCCGATGCCGCGCCCACGGCGGCGGCGCCGACCGAGGCGCGACCCGGCCCGGCCGGGGACACCGGCACCGAGGCACGGCCGGCGCGGCCCGGCGCGGGCGAGACCGGCACCGAGGCCCGACCGGGACCAGCCGGCGACACCGGCACCGACGCACGGCCGGGGACGGCTGGCGAGCCCGGCACGGAGGCGCGGCCAGGACCGGCCCGGCCGACCGGTGCCGCGCCGGCGGCACCGCCCCGCGGGGGAACGCTCGCCGAGCCGCCGACCGAGGCACGGCCGCCGACCGAGGCACGGGCCGACGGGCCGGAGGTCTCCGGCCCGGTCGACCAGTTGACTCCACGCGGTTCACCACCCGGGCGGCGGTACGCGTCGTCCGCCTGCCCCGGGTCGTCCTGGCCTGGAGTCCAGGCCCGGCCGCGCGAGGAGCTGGGATCGCCGTACGAGTTCATTCCTCACACCCTGCCGTCGCGGTGGGGCGCGGTCGCACCGCCACCGGTTTGCCGTGAGTTTTGACACCCGGAAGCACGGCACGGGGGTGCCGTGATCCCAGCGTCAGATCCGCATCAATCGGACCATTCAGACCTGCAAGCCGTCGGTCGCCCCAGCCGCGTCGCACGCGACCGGGGCTGGCCGATCGAGCTCGAATCACCGTTGCGCCTCTCGCCTTCGCCGGACACCCGTTCCGTCCGCGGTCATGCCGCTCGCCTCACCGTGCTCCGGGTCGCCGTCGGCGACACCGGTCAGACCGTCCCGCCCGAGCAGGTACTGCTCGACGAGATGGTTCCAGTCACAGCCGAGGCACACCTCCACCACGAAGACCTGGAACTCACGCAGCGTCATCGCCAGCACGGTCAGCTCAGCCACATTACGGGCTTGGCCGGCCGATTGCTTGAGTTCGTCCCCGTAAATGTAATGGACCAGGGTCAGGTTCTCGCTACGGCAGATCGGGCACCGCTCGTCGGTGGACTCGCCGTGGAACCGAGCCGCGTTCTTCAGGTAGGGCGACGCGTCGCACAGGTCATAGGTGCCGACGCGGCCGGCGAGGAGCTCACGCAGCGCCGCTCGCTTTCGGAGCGAGTAGTCGACGACCTGGCGCTGCGTACGCATGCGGCAAAGGGTACGCGGTCTCATCTGACGAGGCGACCACCGTGACGATCCGTGACCGGAGGACATCAGAACGGGGGTTTGCCCAGACTGGAACGAGACGCTACGGTGCGATGTATCGGTCCGATACATCGTGGCGGTTAGCGCTTCACGCACAGGGTAAAGGGAGGGTGGCCGGTGCTCGAACTCGCCATCCTCGGCCTGTTGCAGGAGGCCCCGATGCACGGCTACGAGCTGCGCAAGGAGCTCACCGCCAAGCTCGGGGCGATCCGCGCCGCCATCAGTTACGGCTCGCTCTATCCGACCCTGCGCCGGCTGCAGGCGGCGGGATGGATCACCGAGGCCGACGAGACACCCGCCACCGCCGAGGAGGTTCCCGCGCTGACCAGCCGACGAGGTCGGGTGGTCTACGAAATCACCGCGGAAGGTAAGGAACGCTTCGCTCAGCTCATCGCACAGACCGGGCCGGAAACCTACGGCGACACCGGCTTCGGTGTGCACTTCGCGTTCTTTTCCCGAACCGACCAGGCGACCCGACTTCGAATCCTGGAAGGTCGCCGCCGCACGATCGAGGAACGTCGCGAGGGACTTCGCGACATGCTGGGCCGCGCGGCCGAGCGCCTCGACGCGTACACCCTGGAACTGCAGCGCCACGGCCTGGAGGCCTGTGAGCGTGAGGTCCGCTGGCTGGAGGAGCTCATCGCCAACGAGCGCTCCGGCCGTGCCCCGACGGTCCCGCACGACGGGACGGCCGGCGGCCCACGACAAGACAACAGCCCGCCTCCGCCTGGAGAGACCAGGACAGAGCGGCCGTGACAAAGAAGAAGGAGGCACACGCGATGGGCTCCGTCCGCGTCGCCATCGTCGGTGTGGGTAACTGCGCCTCGTCCCTGGTACAGGGCGTCGAGTACTACCGGAATGCCGACCCCAACGACCGCGTCCCGGGTCTCATGCACGTCACCTTCGGCGACTACCACGTCTCTGACGTGCAGTTCGTCGCGGCGTTCGATGTCGACGCCAAGAAGGTGGGCATGGACCTCGCGGAGGCGATCGTCGCCAGCGAGAACAACACCATCAAGCTCTGCGACGTGCCGCCGACCGGCGTCACCGTGCAGCGCGGCCCGACCTTCGACGGGCTCGGCCAGTACTACCGCGAGATCGTCGAGGAGTCCGACGCCACGCCGGTCGACGTGGCCAAGGCGCTGCGCGACGCGCAGGTCGACGTGGTCGTCTCGTACCTGCCGGTCGGCTCGGAGCAGGCGGACAAGTTCTACGCCCAGGCCGCGATCGACGCCGGCTGCGCGTTCGTCAACGCTCTGCCGGTGTTCATCGCCTCCGATCCCGAGTGGGCGCAGAAGTTCACCGACGCGGGCCTGCCGATCGTCGGCGACGACATCAAGAGCCAGGTCGGCGCCACCATCGTGCACCGCGCCCTGGCGAAGCTCTTCGAGGACCGGGGCGTCGAGCTGCTGCGTACGTACCAGCTCAACTTCGGCGGCAACATGGACTTCATGAACATGCTGGAGCGCAACCGCCTGGTCTCGAAGAAGATCTCGAAGACCCAGTCGGTGACCTCCCAGGTGCCGCACGAGATGGCCAAGAGCGACGTGCACATCGGCCCGTCCGACCACGTGCCGTGGCTGGACGACCGCAAGTGGGCGTACATCCGCCTGGAGGGCCGCTCGTTCGGTGACACGCCGCTCAACGCCGAGCTGAAGCTCGAGGTGTGGGACTCGCCCAACTCGGCGGGTGTCATCATCGACGCCGTCCGGGCCGCGAAGATCGCGCTGGACCGGAAGATCGGCGGCCCGATCCTGTCGGCCTCGTCGTACTTCATGAAGTCCCCGCCCGTGCAGTACGCCGACCACGACGCGCACGCCGCCGTCGAGGAGTTCATCGCCGGCGAGGTCGAGCGCTGACGCGCCGACCACCAGCAGCACCGGCGAGGGGCCGGGGCCCCCGGCCCCGGCCCTCGCCGGGCCGGGGGGCCCGGGCGGCCCCGGCCGCCCCGCCGGGCCCCGGGGGCGC
>NZ_JBAGKI010000105.1:0-11115 GCF_036689795.1 Micromonospora palythoicola
ATCCCGCTTGCGGTGCTGCGCTCATCTGCTCCCCATCGGCTGTCGCGGCGGGGCGGTCGCACCGCCGCGGGCGGACGCCGGGGAGCGTGCCGTCAGCGCCGCTCCTCCAGCTGCTTGCAGGTCACGCAGAGGGTGGCGGACGGGAACGCGGCCAGCCGCTCCACCGGGATGGGGTTGCCGCATCGCTCGCACCAGCCGTAGCCACCCTCGTCGAGGCGCTCGAGAGCGCGCTCGACCTGCGTGATCCGTTCCAGGATGCTGTTGGCGAGGGAGATCTCCTGCTCCCGCTCGAACGTCTTGGTCCCGGTGTCGGCCTGGTCGTCCCCGGCCGAGTCGGTGAGGCGGTCGCGCTGCAGCTCGGTGATCTCGCTCAGCGTCTGATCGTACTCGGCACGCAGTTCCTCGTGCCGGGCCGCCAACGCGGCTCGGATCTTCTCGGTCTCCGCGGCGCTGCGGGCGGACTTCGCCGCCGGCTTGCGGCCTGCGGTCCTGGTGTCGGCTGGCTTGGCCATCGTCGCTCCCTCGGCCACGGAGCCGCGGTTGGTCCGCGACGCCTCGACAGGGGCCGCCGGCATCGGCCGCCCCAGGTACAAAACGGGCGCGCGGCGACGGGGCCGCGCACTCCGGAGGTTGGCAAGGATACGGAACGTAAAGGCGTCCGACAACGTGCCGCACCGCAACGCCCGATCCACCCCGGCAACTGCCAATTCGGGGCAAAGGGAACGCTAGCAGATGACCGCCACTCACCCGGCCGGTTCCGGGCCGTCGCGCAGCCGGCTCAGCCGGTCGACCAGATCCGGCCCGGTCGGCGTGACCAGGAAGAGCTTGTCTCTGCTCGCCGCGCCGGTGCGCAGGGACACGGCGGCCGGCCGGATGCCGAGCGCGGCGGCCAACGCCCGCCGGGCCGCCTCGGTGGCCCGGCCGTCAGCCGCCGGGGGATGCACCGCGATCACCAGAGCGGGCCCGTGCGGGCCGTCGAAGCGGCCACCCACCCGGGCCCGGGAGGAGCCCGGCTTCACCCGCACGGCGATGGTGAGCGCGTCGTCCATCGGACCCGGCTCAGCGGCGTTCGGAATCCGCCAGCAACACCGCGTCCGGCGTGCAGTGGGCGCAGGGGGTGAAGCCGAGTTCGACGGCTTCCGCGACAGGCAGCGGCTCGTGCTCCCGGCCGACCAGGTGCGGGCACTCGGCGAGGTGGTACCGCGGCCGACCGTCGACGACCCGCACCTCGTCCACCAGGCGGGCGATACGAGCCGCCTGCGCAGCGGTGGTCTCCTCGGCCGCTGGTTCGTCGTCGTACCCGTCGGCGACGCGCGACCGCTCGCGTGGCTCGGTCACCGGCGAGCCGGGTGGTTGCCGCCACCCGGCATCGCCGGTGTCCACGTCTGCCGAGGTCTGCTGGGTCGGAATGCTCGGCTCCCGGCCGTCACCGTCGAGACGCGCCGAGCCAGCCGGCGTGCCGCTGGGAACCGTGGCCCGGCCGGCCGCCTGGCGGGCGCCGGCGACGAGTGCCACGGCGGCCAGCAGGCTGGCCCCGATCGACACGACGAGCAGCAGGCTGGATCCACCGGCCAGGCCGAAGACCAGCAGCACCACCGCGACGAGGATGAGCGCGAGACTGATGACTATCATGGCTCACCCTCGCCGTGTCGTACCGATGAGGCGGGGCAGGTGATCGCCGCGCTGGCGGCAGTCACCGACCCGGTTCAGCGACCGGCCTCGAGCGCGCCGGAGCGACCCCCGCCGTACGACCCGGCGAGACCGGCCGCAGCCAGCCCGTTGCCGGCGGCCCGGGCACCCTCGCCGCGGGTCATCTCGGCCTCCAGGCCCTGACCACGACCGTCGAGGTCACGCAGCTGGCTCTCCAGGTACGCCTTGAGCCGGGTGCGGTACTCCCGCTCGAACTGCTTGAGCTCCTCGATGTGCTTCTGCAACGCGGTGCGCTTGGCGTCCAGGCCGCCCATGGCCTCCTGGTGCCGCTGCCGGGCGTCGCGCTCCAGCGCGTCGGCCTTGGCACGGGCCTCGCGGGTGACCTCCTCGGCCTTGGAGCGGGCCTCGGAGAGCAGCTGGTCGGCCTCGCGGCGCGCGTCGGACACGTGGTCGTCGGCGGTGCGCTGGGCCATCATGAGCACGCGCAGCGCCTGCTGCTCGCCGTCCGGGCCGGCCACGGCGCCGCCGACACCGACGGAGCGGACCTGCTCCAGCTCGGCCTGCATGGCGCGGGCGGCCTGCTCGGCGGCGGCCTTGTCGCGCTGCACCCGGTCGAGCTGGGCCTTGACGTCGTTCAGCTCGGCCGCCAGGCGGGCGTCGCCGCCGGGGCCGGCCGGGGCACCGCCCCGCCCACCGCGCTCCACCTGGGCGCGCAGTTCGTTGTTCTCCTCGATCAGACGGGCGAGTTCGCGCTCGACCTCGTCCAGGAAGGCGTCGACCTCCTCCTCGTCGTAGCCCCGCTTGCCGATCGGCGGCTTCTTGAAGGCGACGTTGTGGACGTCGGCCGGGGTCAGCGGCATCGAAACTCCTCGGGTCAGTTGCGGCCGCGATAGCGCGTCGGTCATCAGGCGGTCCTGATGATCGCCGGCTCTAACACAAACCTCATCAGCACGAACAGGATAACCAGGAGCACAAGGGAGGCCAGGTCGATGCTCACGGTACCAATTCGCAGCGGAGGGATCACACGCCTCAACGCCCGGAGTGGGGGATCAGTGACGCTCCACACGGATTCCAGTCCGGCTGACGCTCCCCGACCGGGCTGCCAGCGACGGCCGTACTGCAACACCGCGCTCAGTACGAAACGGGCCAGAAGAACGATCAGGAAGACATACGTGGTCAGGTAGAGGACCTGTAGCAAGATCGACAACACGGCAGGCGGCGTCCCTCGGGTCGGGCGGGTCAACTCAGGCTGAAGAACCCGCCCTCAGCGATCTTGGCCTTGTCCTCCGCGGTGACCTGGACATTGGCCGGTGAGAGCAGGAACACCCGGTTGGTCACGCGCTCGATCGTACCGCGCAGCCCGAAGGCCAACCCGGCGGCGAAGTCCACCAGACGGCGGGCATCCGCCTCATCCATCTCGGTGAGGTTGATGATCACCGGCACCCCGTCGCGGAAGTGCTCGCCGATCGTGCGCGCCTCGCGGTACGTGGTGGGGTGCAGCGTGGTGATCTGGTAACGCTGCTCCTCCTCCGGCACCAGCGCACGCTCACGCGGCGGCACCTGCGGCGCGAGGGCGAGATTGTCCCGGGTGTGGTAGGTCAGCGCGCCGGACGGTTCGCCGGTGGACCGGGTGATCGACCGGACGCTGGACCGCTCGGTGCGCTCCGGACGCTCGGACTCCAGCTGCTCGGCCTCGCCCAGCCGGGCCGACCGCTCGCTCAGCCGGCCACGCTCACCCAGCCGCGGCCGAGGCGCCGGCGGCTCCTCCGGCTCCTCCTCCTCGTCGGCGAACTCCTCGGTGTACCGGCTCTGCCGGTAGCGCGACTCCCGGTAGCCACCCTTGTCGTAGCCACCGTCGTCGTAGGCCCGCTCGTCGTCCTCTTCGACCAGTCCGAGCCAGACCCCCGCCTTGCGCAGTGCACCCATCCCCGCGCCCTTCCCGTCCGCCGTGCGGCACACGCCCCCGCCGTGTCGCCTGTCGCGAGTGGACCATCCTGCCCACCGGACCGGAACGGCAATCCCCCGACGCGCAATTCGCGTTGCACGTCACGCCCCCGTCGCCGGGAAGGCCGTTCCCACAAACAACACTGATGTAATTTGCTTCCCTCGCGGCCAGGCTACCGCAGCGTGGGACGCATTCCGAGCAACGCGCTGCCGACGCGGACATGTGTCGCGCCGTGTCCGATCGCCACTTCCAGGTCACCACTCATGCCGGCGGACAGCTCCGTCGCCTGCGGATGGTCCGCCCGCACCAGCGCCGCCACCGTCGCCAGCCGGGCGAAGGCCCGCTCGGGCTCCCAGCCCAGCGGTGCCACCGCCATCAGGCCGGCCAGCCGCAATCCGCCGGCCGCGGCCACCGCCTCGGTGACCGCGCCGAGGCCGAGATCGGGATCGACCGAGTCCGGCACGGCACCACCCCGCGCCGCGTCACCGTCGATGCTCACCTGCACCAACACGTCCAGCGGCCGGTCCCGGCCGAGGGCGGTGACGCCGGCGTCCAACGCGGACGCCAACCGGACGCTGTCGACGGACTGGACCACGTCCGCGTACCGCAGCACCGACTTGACCTTGTTGCGCTGCAACCGGCCGACGAAGTGCCAGCGCGGAGTGAGCCCGGCGGCGGCGACCTGCGCCGCCTTGCCCGCCGCCTCCTGGTCGCGGTTCTCCCCCACGTCGGTCACGCCGAGGCCGACCAACGTCATCACATCGTCGGCGGGGTAGGTCTTGGTCACCGCGATCATTGTCACCTCGGCCCGGTCGCGGCCCGCGGCCGCGCAGGCGTCGGCGATGCGGGAGCGGACGCGGGCGAGCCCGGCGGCGAGCTCCGCGCGCCGGTCGGCTCTCACCGGGGCATGGCTGTCGGTCATCGGCGGTGTTCAGGACCCGTTCTTCAGGAAGTCGGGCACGTCCACGTCGTCGAAGAGCACCCGACGCGGCGACTGCGGCGTGGCCGGAGGCGTCGGCGACGGCACGATCGGCGTGCTCGGCGGGGCGGACTGGTTCTGGTTCGACTTACGGGGTGCCTCGGCCGCCTTGTACGCCGGAGTACCCCCGTCGAAGCCCGCCGCGATCACGGTGACCCGCACCTCGTCGCCGAGCGCGTCGTCGATGACCGCGCCGAAGATGATGTTCGCGTCCGGGTGCGCCGCGTCGGTGACCAGCTGGGCCGCGTCGTTGATCTCGAACAGACCGAGATCGGAACCACCGGCGATGGAGAGCAGCACGCCACGCGCGCCGTCCATGCTCTGCTCCAGCAACGGGCTGGAGATGGCGGCCTCGGCGGCCTCGACCGCGCGGTTCTCGCCCCGGGCGCTACCGATGCCCATCAGCGCGCTACCCGCGCCGCTCATCACGCTCTTGACGTCGGCGAAGTCCAGGTTGATCAGACCCGGCGTGGTGATCAGGTCGGTGATGCCCTGGACACCGGAGAGCAGCACCTGGTCCGCCGTGCGGAAGGCGTCCATCATGCTGATGTTGCGGTCGCCCAGTGCCAGCAGCCGGTCGTTGGGAATGACGATCAAGGTGTCGCACTGGTTACGCAGCTCGTCGATGCCGGCCTCGGCCTGCACCTGACGGCGCTTGCCCTCGAAGGAGAAGGGGCGGGTGACCACACCGATGGTCAGCGCACCCAGCTTGCGGGCGATGTTCGCCACCACGGGCGCGCCACCGGTGCCGGTACCGCCACCCTCACCGCAGGTGACGAAGACCATGTCGGCGCCCTTGAGGACCTCCTCGATCTCGTCGCGATGGTCCTCGGCGGCGTTCTTGCCGACGTCCGGGTTGGCGCCGGCGCCCAGTCCCCGGGTCAGTTCGCGGCCGACGTCGAGCTTGACGTCGGCGTCGCTCATCAGCAGCGCCTGCGCGTCCGTGTTGATCGCGATGAACTCGACGCCCTTGAGCCCAACCTCGATCATCCGGTTGACGGCGTTGACGCCGCCACCCCCGATGCCGACGACCTTGATGACCGCCAGGTAGTTGTGCGGAGGTGTCATCTCCGGTCCTTTCCCTTCGAGATTGGCTACTCCCCGACCGGCTACGGCCTGGCCGGACCGACGGTCGACGCAGCTACCACCACCGAGGTCGAGAGGTAAACCCTCACCCTCTACTAGAGGGTTAGAGTTATGTCAACCACTGATCCCCTTCGGGGCAACGTAAGCGCAGCCGAGCGATGAGCCAAGGACCTTTCCGGCGTGTCGCCGGGGTAGCGAGACGGCTCACCACTGACCGGTGGCTCACCGGAAGGTGACCACATCCGGCGCGCTCACGTCGATCCGGGCCGCGTCCTGGTCGAGCAGGGCGGTGGCCACCCGCGCCTTGTCCGCGCCACGGGTCGCGTCACCCCAGAACACCGTGCGATCGTCGTGCAGCCGCAGACTGATCCGGGCCAACCCCTCGACCCTGACCTCGACCAGTTGGTCGAGCAGCTCCGGAGTGAGCACACCGAGCACGTCGAGCCCGGCCCGGGTGTCCGGGTCGTCCGGACCGGGCGCGGCCACCCGCACCAGTGGCAGGCCGTCCGAGCGCTGCGGAACCGTCCGGAACACCACCCCGGCGGCGTCGATGACCGCGAACCGCTCCCCGCGCGGCACCACCGCCACCCCCGTGCGCTCGGTCAGCCGTACCACCAACGCGTCCGGCCAGTCCCGGGTGACGGTGACCCGTTCCACCGGCGGCAGCGCACCGATCCGGCCGGCCAACGCGGCCAGGTCCACCCGCGCCAGCGGGGCACCGTCCGGCACCCCCGCCGCGTCCCGCACCTGCACCGCCGTCACCAGCTCGGCGCCCTCCACCCGCACCTCGCGTACCCCGAACAGGCCGGTGCCCAGCAGCGTCCACGCCACCAGTCCGGCCACCGCGACCACGCCACCGGCCACCGCCCAGGGCAGCGCCGCGCGCATCCGGCGCTGCCGGGCCCGGGCCATGAACCGTCGGGTGGAGGCGGGTACCGCATCGCTACCCGCGCGTACCAGCTGCCACCGGCGCACCGGGCGACGCCCCGCGGCACCGTCCACACCGGTGCCGCGACCGCGGGCCGGCCCGGGACTCATTCCGCGACGGGCGCCGCGCCGTCCACCCCGACGGCTCCGGGCACGCTGCCCCCGATGCTCGTCGACCCGCCGGCCACCCCACCGGCGACGGTGCCGGTCAGCGCCGACGCACCGGCGGTACGCGCCGCCAACGCGGCGAGCAGCTCGTCACCCATCAGTGAGATCGGTGGCGCGCCCATCGTCACCACCACGTCGCCGGGTCGGGCCCGCCGGGCCACCTCGGCCGGCGCCGACTCCCAGGTGTCGACGAAGACCTTCCGCTCCGCCGGTAGCGACACCGCCTCGACAAGCGCGGTCGACCCCTCGCCGGGGCCACGCTCCTCGCCCGGCCCGAAGACCTCCAGCAGCACCAGTTCGTCGGCGATCGCCAGCGCCTCGGCGATCTCCGCCTGCAACTGCCGGGTGCGGTAGAGCCGGTAGGGCTGGAAGACGACGATCAGCCGACCGTCACCGGCCACCTCGCGCAACGTCCGCAGCGCCAACGTCATCGAGGTCGGGTGGTAGGCGTACTCGTCGTAGACCAGCACCCCGTCGACGTCACCCTTGCGCTCGAAGCGGCGACGCACGCCCGGGAAGGCCGCCAGCGCGGCCTCCGCCGCCGGCAACGGCAACTCCAGCAGGTACGCGGCCAGCACCGCCGAGGCACTGTTGAGCCCCATGTGCCGGCCCGGCACCGGCAACCGGAACTCGCCCAACGGGCGACCGTCGATGTGGGCGAGGTAGCGCACCCCCCGCGCCGAGGAGGCCATGTCGGTCAGTCGCAGGTCGGCGTCCTCGGCCTCCCCGTAGGTGTACACCCGACGCCCCTCCGCGCGCAGCGTCGCGGCCAGCCGCCGACCACCCGCGTCGTCGGCGCAGGTGATGACGAAGCCGTCCGGGTCGGTGAGCCGGGCGAACTCGGCGAAGGTGGCCTCCAGGTTGGCCAGGTCGCCGTAGGTGTTCAGGTGGTCCGCCTCGATGTTCGTCACGATCGAGACGAACGGGCGGTAGATGAGGAAGGAGCGGTCGCTCTCGTCGGCCTCCACCACGAAGTACTCGCCGGTGCCGTGGTGCGCCCCCGACCCCACCTCGGAGATCTCCCCACCGATCACGAAGGAGGGATCGACCCCGGCCTGCTGGAGCACCATGGTGACCATCGAGGTGGTGGTGGTCTTGCCGTGGGTACCGGCGACGGCCACCGTGCGGCGACCGGTCATCGCGGCCGCGAGGGCCTCCGAGCGGTGCAGCACCCGCAGCCCGCGGCGGCGCGCCTCGACCATCTCCAGGTGGTCCGCGGGGATCGCCGAGGAGTACACGACCGTGTCCACGCCGTCGAGATTGGCCGTCTCGTGGGTCATGTGGATCGTCCCGCCGAGCGCCCGCAGGCCGGCCAACGACGGCCACTCCCGCAGTTCGCTGCCCGAGACCGGCAGGCCCCGGGTCAGGAAGAGCCGGGCCAGCCCGCTCATCCCCACGCCACCCACGCCGATCAGGTGGATGTGGCCGAGATCCTCGGCGGTCAGCGCGCCCGCCGGGCTGAACGTGGTCATCGGGATACCGCCTCGTAGACGAAGTTGAGCAGGGCCTCGTCGCCGTCGCGCCGCCCGTAGGCCGCCGCGGCGGTACCCATCGCGTGCAGCCGCTGCGGGTCGCGGATCAGCGGGATCACCGTACGTTCGAGCCAGTCCGGCGTCACCTCGGCGTCGTCGACGAGCAGACCGCCACCGGCCTCGACCACCGGCAACGCGTTGCGCTTCTGCTCCTGGTTGCTGTGCGGATATGGCACGTAGATGGTGGGCAGCCCGATCGCGGCGACCTCGGCGCAGGTCATCGCCCCGCCCCGGCCGAGCATCAGGTCCGCCGCCGCGTACCCGGCGTCCATGTCGGACAGGTACGGCAGCGTCACGTACGGCACCGGCAGGTCGGTCGGGACCGACACCGGCTCGTTGCGGGCACCGATCACGTGCAGCACCTGGACGCCGTTGCGGGCCAACTCCTTCGCCGCCCCGGAGACCGCGAGGTTGATCGACCGGGCGCCCTGCGAGCCGCCGGCGACGAAGAGCACCGGCAGGTCGGGACGGAGCCCGAAGTGGGCCCGCGCGGCGTTGCGCATCGCCGCCCGGTCCAGCCCGGCGATGCTACGCCGCAGCGGCACGCCGACCACCCGGGCGTCGCGCAGCGACTCCGCCTGCGCCGGCTGGTGCGGGAAGCCGACCGCGACGTGCTTGGTGAACTTCATCCCCAGCCGGTTGGCCACCCCCGGAGGCACGTTCACCTCGTGGATCACGATGGGCAGCTCCCGCCGCCAGGCGGCCAGGTAGGCCGGCACCGAGACGTACCCGCCGAAGCCGACCACCACGTCGGCGCGTACCTCGTCGATGACCTTGCCCGCCGCGCGGGCCGCGGTCCACATCCGGCCCGGGGTACGGACCAGGTTCATGTTGATCGAGCGGGGCAGCTGGTAGGCCGGGATGTTCCGCAGGTCGTACCCGGCCGGCGGAATCAGCTCGTTCTCCAGGCCCTTCGGTGTGCCGAGGCAGGTTATCCGGACGCCGGGGTCGTGCCGGCGCAGGCAGTCGGCGAAGGCGAGCAACGGGTAGATGTGCCCCCCGGTGCCACCTCCTGCGAGCACCACCGAACGCAGCGGACCCATCAACGTCTCCTCTCGTTCGCCGACCCGCTGCGACCCCGGGTGTCCCGGGCGCCACGCGACGCGGCCTGGTCGTCCCTACGCCGCTTGCGCGCCTGGGGCACGGAGCCCCGGGCGGTCGACGGCGGCGCCGCGCGGCGCCGCCGGCCGGGAAGCGGCGGCAACGGTGCCCACACTAGTCGGACCCACCGGGCCGGCGGACGGGCATGCAGGGCCCGGGCCGCATCCGGTTCCGCCCGGGCGAACGAGGCCAGCATGCCGACCGCCGCGAGGGTCACCACCAGGGCGCTGCCGCCGTCGGAGATGAAGGGCAGCGGTACGCCGGTCAGCGGCAGCAGCCCGATCACGCCGCCGATGTTGATGAACGCCTGCCCGACGAGCCAGGCGGTGGCGCCGGCCGCGGCCAGTCGCCGGAACGGGTCGTCGACCCGGCGGGCGATGCGCAGACCGGTGTAGCCGAGGACGGCGAACAGGGTGACGATCACGGCGCAGCCGACCACGCCCAACTCCTCGGCGATCACCGCGAAGATGAAGTCGTTCTCCGCCGCCGGCAGCCAGGCCCACTTGGTCCGCCCCTGGCCCAGTCCGGTGCCGAACCAGCCCCCGTTGGCGATGGCGTAGCGGGCCTGGACCATCTGGTAGCAGAGTTCCTCCTTGCAGCCGTCCAGCGGCGGCGGGTTGAAGAAGACGGTGAGCCGGGCCAGCCGGTAGTTCTCCTCGCCCCGTACGCCGGAACCGGCGCCGAGGGAGGCCACCGCGACCAGCAGGCCGATGCCGAGCAGCCCGATCGCGCTGAGCGCGGCGAAGACCCGCAGTCGCACCCCGGCGGCCCAGAGCAGCCCCACCACCAGGGCGAGCAGGCAGAGCATGCTGCCCAGGTCGTTGTAGCCGACCAGCACGAACAGCAGCCCCACCACCGGGAACAGCGGCGTGGCCAGCTCCCGCCACCAGCCCAGCGCCGCCCCCTTGCGGGCGAGCACGTGCGCGCCCCACAGCACCAGCGCGAACTTCGCCAGCTCCGAGGGTTGCAGGCTGATCCCGCCGATGTACAGCCACAGCAGCTCAGCCTCCAGCGGGCCGATCTTCGCGTCGCCGTCGGTCAGCCGTCCGTACGCCACCAACAGGTTCAGCAGGATCAGCAGCCCCACCGCGACTGCCAGGGTCGGCCGACCCAACGACCGGTAGGTGCTGGCCGGCAGGCGCTGGCAGGCCCAGAACGCCACGATGCCGATCACCGCGAAGATCGCCTGCTTGGTCAGCGACGCCGAGGCGTTGCCGTCCTGGGCGTAGTCCCGCACGCTGGTGGCCGAGAAGACCATCGTGAGGCCGATCAGCAGCAGCAACCCGGCACTGGCCAGCAGCAGGTGGTAGGAGGCCAGCGGCCTCGACAGCAGGCCCCGCAGTGCGGCCAACGATCCCAGCGCGTCCAGCCCACGCCACGGCCCCTCGGCGTCGCCGCCCGTCACCGTGCCACCGGCCCGCACCGCACCGGTCCCACTGGAGCCTGCGGCCCGTCCGGCGGCCGCGGTCACCGACACCTCCGGACGCGCCGGGCTGCTGGCCGGGCTCCGACCCACCGTCACGTCGTCTCCTCGTGCCTCCCCCACAGCGTCATCATCGCCGCTACCGGCACCCGTCCGGGGCGGTACGCCCCGGTCGGCGTGTCGCACTTGCGCCGACCACCCTCCGCAGTCCCGCCAACACTCGCCCCCACCGCGTTGATCAAGAAGTTTGGGTCGGGGTCCGGCGGATCGGCGACCCACAAAGATTGGGACACACGGCGAGGCG